>JBDTGD010000109.1:0-7064 GCA_039937595.1 Ginsengibacter sp.
TCAATTTTTCAACTTCGGGAGAGAGAAAACTCTTCGTTGACAATGTATCAGAAAAGAGAACGTATCCATATCTTTCGGGATAATGTAAATTAATGATTCCCTGCGGCGACCATACTGAATAATGTTCAGGAAATAATTTACCGGTGACCTTATCTTTTCTCCGAAAATATTCTCCATTTAATGTATCCAGATCCCATTGCACACGGGAAAAATTCATGCGCCATATAGTCCCAATAGTAGGATTATGGCTACCATTCATGCTAACCGAACTAAAAGGTACCGCCAGTTCTATACTCCAGCTTCTGTCAGTATCAGTGGGATTATTTAGGGTTCCATCTAAATGAACAGCTTTTTGTAATCCTTTAATATCCCAACTGGTTAAGCCTATTCCTCCATTGCGATAAGGCTTGGGCATAAATAAATCCCAAACAGTGCGATAGGCATTTATCTGAAATTCAAAATAATTATAAGTTTCTCCACCGGGGGCAATAAACATTTCGAAAGCATTATCCTGAAAAACCGGGGCATCATGATTGCGAATTGAAGCCCATAAATCGCGCTCCTTAAATTTCACAAATAAATATAAAGAACTATCATCCCAAAGCATTTTACATTTTGCCTCATGTTCTGAATTAATTTGGCCTCCCGTCTCAATATCTGTAAACACCTGTGTCCACGGCGCTTTGCCCCAATCCTTTTCATCATCTTTTCCATCAATCATCATCTTTTGAGTTGTTCTCAACACCGTGTACTGTAATGGAGTTTGCAAAAGCCTGCTATAATCAGTGTCGTTATTCTGTGCATTAGCTGTTCCATAAAATAATGGCGCCATGACAATACACACTATAGATAAACTTTTTATTATTCCCATTTTAAATTCTTCCTTACTTATTACCCAAAGCCTTTCTTGCTTTTAAAACATCTTCAGTTGTAACCGAATCGGCATTATTATTAAAATTTTGCCTGACATAAGTTAATATCTGCGCTATAGTTTCGTCTGGCAGAAGATTAAGACGTGGCATTTTGTTAGTATAAAGTTTCCCTTTAACCTGCAATTCTCCTTCCAGGCCGTTCAGGACAATATTTAATGGAACCATCTTATCGCCAATTACCCATTCAGAACCACTTAGCGGCGGAAAACGGTCATTTCCCATACCATCCCGCTGGTGGCAAATTCCGCAATACGTGTTGTACAATCTACCTGCCTTATTTACATTCCCTTTATCGAGGTTATCGGCCACCTCATCCGGCATTTTTATATTAGGAGCATGTTTTTTTATTTCCGCCATTTGTGCCAACTGTGCCTCTCCAAATTTAGCTTTATCTCCTTTATACATGATACGCCAAATTTTACCTTTCTCCGAATCAGAAATGTATAACGAACCGTCAGGGCCCATTGCCAGGCCCATTGGACGATACTTCGCATCGCTGGTATTGACCACTGTATCTACTCCCGCAAAACCATTCGCAAAAACTTCCCAGGGTCCTGAAAGTGCCCCATTTTTAAATGGAACGAAACAAACAAAGTAGCCTGACTGAGGATAGGGAGCACTGCTGGTAGATCCGTGGAAGGCAATGAAAGCGCCATCTTTATAATGTGCAGGAAACTGGTTACCTGTATAGAACAATAAATCATTAGGTGCAAAATGACCCGGGAAACCGATAATAGGTTGCGTGTACTCAGCTCCTTTTCCTTCTTTCTTTCCATCTCCTCCATATTCAGGATTAAGAAGTAATTTACCTTTCATCTGATCATAATAATAGTAAGGCCAGCCCGCATCAGATCCCTCTTTTAGTAACAGGAATTCTTCAGCAGGAAGCATAGCCCCTTCCCATTCAGAAAAATATTTTGGCCAGGTAGAATGCAGATAATCCCGACCATGCATAACCGTGTATAAATTATGGGTTTTATCGTTCCATTCAAGGGCTACAATACTTCTTAGGCCTGTAGCAAACTTTTGGCCATCTTTTTGAAACTGCCCTGGTTTATTCGCGTCGAATCGCCAGATCCCTCCTCTTAATGTTAGAATAGGGCAAGGATCCATACCCGGAGAAAAGGGCGTCCTGTCTTCAGCCTGACAGCAATCCGAAGGGGCGCCAAAAGGAATGTACATATTACCCTTATCATCAAAGGCTATCGGTTTGGTATCATGTTGCCGCGGAGGTTGCGTATCTGTCAACATCAATTCTATTTTGCTGTCGGGAACCAATTGGCCGGGTGTTAGCTTCTGGCGGAACACTCTTGTAACCGAACTGAAATAAAGATACCCGTTGTGAATCCTCATACCGGTTCCATAGCTGCTTTTATCCTGGTACTCATCAAAATATTTGATAACGTCCGCCTTGCCGTCGCCGTCTTCATCTCTTAAAGCAGCGTTGCCCCCTTCAGCAGATGGAAATCTCAGTTTAACATAAATATCGCCATTAGCATTTACAGCAAGATGCCGGACCGCACCATTAAGGCTATCCACAACAACCACTGCCTGGAATCCTCCAGGTAAAGTAAGGCCACCATTATCAGCGTCACCGGGTGGAAGACCATGCCTTTTGCACTGCGTAAGGCTAATGATAAGTAAGAACGAAAAAAGAAATCTCAAAACACCTAATCTCATAGCGTAAGTTTATTTTTAAAATGATTAATCGATTTGATTTTATTCAGCGCTTTTAATTACTTCCGGATCAGCGATTCCATTTAAGTCATACACGATGTTGCCGGCGCGTATGGTCATTTCGCATTCAAGTCTTTGTTTGCCTTTCAACTTATAGCCGTTCCTATCCCAAAAGCCAAACTTACCTTCCCTTAGATTCAGTACCGCTATATCGGCAACTGATCCTACAGACAGATTCCCCAATTCTTCGTGTTTTATCTCTACAGCGGGGTGCCAGGTACTTGCTGTAATTACACTTTGTAAGTCCATGCCCATTGCCAAAAAAATTGACATGATGTTTAACATACTTTTCATGGCGGCATTCATACTTCCGCTATGAAGATCGGTGCTGATGGAATTCGGATAAAGGCCATCTCTAAGCGCGGGTATTGCCTGTCTGAAATCAAAGCTGGCACCACCAAAACCCACGTCAAAAACAATCCCTTTTTTCTGTGCCTCTATAACAAACGGTTTTAACTTCCTGGTAGTAAGATCCACAATAGGATCTCTCCTTTTAAGCTCTGTAAATACATGGGTATAAATATCGCCGGGGCGGAGATGTTTAAAAAATAATTCTTCAATTGATAACGGCGGATGGCTGTCATCGCCACCAAAATCGATCATTACGGGTTTCTTGGTCAACTCCCCTGCTTTCACAGCGCTATCCACGGCCACCCATTGTGCCGGCTCAAAATGTGCTACTTTAAATCCAACAATATAATCTTTGTACTCATTGGCAACATAAGCGGCCATAGTGGGATCCATATCTCCTACATTCTGCTCATAGGCACCACCCCGCATGCCTGCTCCCACAATATTCAAAAATGCAAGTACCCTTGTTTGAGCTCTGTCAATTGTTTGCGCTTTAAAAAGAGGGAAAGTGCGCCAGCCTGAACTTCCGGCATCAACAACCGTGGTAACACCCACCCGAAAAGTAAAACCATCGGGAGATACTGCGCTTGGAGCGTCCATTAAATATTGGTCGGCATGATTGCCATAAAAATCATGCGTATGAATATCGATAAGACCTGGAGTAACATAAAAGCCTTTGGCATCAACTACCTGCTTCGCGTCTTTGGCATTTATGTTTGCCGCAACCAGAGCAATTTTCCCATCATTAATAGCAATATCCATCACACTGTTGATGTTATTCTTTGGATCGATGACGTGGCCTCCTTTAATAACAATATTATACAATTGGGCATTGACTACATTTCCTCCTATGAATAAAAATGAGAAAAATAAAAAGCAAGATTTTACCATGATTACTGATCGATTTTTTTTGAGTAAATAAATTTAGAGTGCCGATATAAATTCAAGATATTAAGCCGAAGCTTTGGAAAGTTCCTCTTGTATTCTTTTAGCTACAATCTTATGCTCTCCTTTTTTCAGCATAAACACTGTAAGGCCGATACTATTATCCGGGTCTCCCCATGAAATCACTTCTATAGAAGGATCTCCATTACGTAATTTGTCTCCTAAACTTTGCCGGGTTGTTTTAATAATATTTTTATCCCAGGTAATGGTCAACTTTGGCGTATGATTCGCAATCGGCGGCACAGTTATTTCTGTGGTAACACCCTTAGTTTTTTTGACAGCATCGTTGATAAATCCAATATTGTCTTCCCACATTTTCCATTCTTTATCATGATCCTGGTTAATGTATTTATCCAATGCGGCATACATCCCGAGCATTTCTTCTTTATTCACTTTCATCCCACGGCCAATCGTTACACCATTCGGAGAATCATTTAGCCGGGCTCCCGCGATGATATCTTTTTTGCCCATCAGCACTCCTGTGCTTTGCGGTCCTCGTATCGCTTTTCCACCCGAAAGTGCAACAAAACTAAAACCCATGTCATTATATTTCCATAAATTAGATACCGGTGGCACATCCGCTGCAATGTCGATGGTAGCAGGAAGATTGTGTTTCTTGGCCAATTGCAACCATTCCTCGTGCATAATTTTGCCTTCGGTTGCGTTGCAGTTTAAAAAATGCATTGACGCAGTTTTTTCATTTACCGCCCTGTTCACATCATCTGCTGTTTCAACCGGAATGATAGTAACACCTGTGTTGTATAGTGCTTGTTCATAGCCATCAAAATGGCCTTTCTGCAATAATACTTCTGATTTAATACCTGCCTCCTGCAAACGATGAGGCAATCTTTTTATCTTTTCGGGGTCAATACCTGTCAGGATTCCTGCCATTCCCAGGGTCAAAGCAGAAAATGCACCGGCTGTTACCATTGCTCCCTCCGCGTGAACCATTTGGGCAATCTTTTCACCTACTTTATCCTGCACTTCATTCAGCATACAAAATTGTTTGGCGCTTTGGTCTATGGCATCCATTACTTCCTCATGCATCAGTGAAGCACTCATAGTTGTGTAGGTACCCGCAGCATTGATGAAAGTGCGGATGCCAAGTTCTTTCAATAAGTCTCGGCTGCTACCTGGTTTAGCTGTGGGGCCTGCCATTGCTTGACCGGGAACCATGCTTCCTATCAAACCTCCGCCTATTGGAAGTAGTGTTAACCCTTTAATAAGATCTCTACGTTTCATTTTTATTTATTTTACTACGTGATACAATAAATTCTTTCTTTACAGCTTTTTCATCTTCCATGACCTCCCGGGAATATCTACACGAAAACTTTCAAGATTACCCATATCCATTAAGGTAACGTAAACCGTGCGGCCATCTTTTCCCCCAAACGCTATGTTAGTAGGCTTTTTACCCACTAATACAATCTCCTTCAATAGCTCGCCTGTGGGAGAAACTTTTGCAACCACACCTTTTCCAATGCGTGCGATATATAAGTTCCCTTTTGTATCACAGCGCATACCATCAGTACTAAAATCAGGAAATTCAATCAGTAATTTTTTATTACTTATTTCTCCGTTGGATGATAAATCATAGCTAAATACATCTCTTCCGCCACCTACATACAATTTCTTTTCATCCGGGCTTACTTCTATTCCGTTTGCGGTTGCTGACAAGCTATCCAGTAAGGTGACACTACCATTAGTATCAACCCTCCACACACGGCCGGTGTGTAATTTAAAATCCGGATCGCTGGCATAAACCCTGTCTTTGCTGTCAATTGCTAAATCATTAGGCTGCGTCATCCTGGATTCATGGGCATATACACTAATGTTTTTGGTTGCCATATCAACCCTAAGCACGTTGTGCATTTTGTAATCGGCAATTAACATGTTACCATGGCTGTCAAACCTGATTCCATTTCCAACACTACTGTCAGGCAGTTCTACAAACACAGATGGTTCACCGGATGTAGTTACGATGCCGATGGTACCTTCATGGGAGAAATTTACTGCATAGACATTTCCAAATTTATCGACCGCTGGACCCTCTACCCCATGTGTAAAACTGTTTGCAGGAGTGAATTCCGCAGATTTGAATAAATTCTTATTTGCGGAGCGAGTGGCTCTTGACGAAGAGCAGGATTCTCCAAAAAGCAAAAGCAGGGCCGGCACAGAATATAAAATAATAAACGAGATTCTTTTGGTCTTCATCAATTTCATTGAAAATTTCTTTTAAATATATTTTTGAATTTCGCCTGCAAAGTGCCCTTTAATTTTTTTCATAAAAAATATTGACCCTTACAAAATGGAATTCGTGTAAAATAAGTCACTGTTAGTTTTCATTCGGACAAACACATTATAAAATCAATTTTATATTAAAAATTATATTGTACGGATGTTTTATTAAAGCAATCGTTTGCAGCGATCAAAAGTACTGAAAGTATCAGCCTTTTGAATGCGTCATATCAACTGAAAAAGTTTTTTGAAAAGCACTTAGTACAAGTAAACTTTTTAGTTTTTAAAAGTACCATATTTAGACAAGAAATATTCACTTTCTCAAAAATATTTTTTATAATTTTCTTATCTCATAGTAAAGCAACAAATAACGATTATTTTTATTTAGGACGGTTGTGGTTAAATCAAACATATTTTAAAAGCTAATCCAATCCCCTATCTCCACCAATTTTGATTTAAGTTCTTATAAAGATTGCGGATATTATTTTTCATTCCAACTCTATTTCTTTTTGGTAAAACGATGTTTATTATATTTGGTATAATTAAATAAGATTTACTCTCTCTTAATTAAACAAAAAAAGTATAATAATAACAGGTATTCATGAAAAAAAAATCAATACTATTTGGCTTATTTCTTTTGCTTATTTCAAATTGTTTTAGTCAAAAACAGAAACCTGTAAAACAGGAAGTAGATTATGTAAACCCACTTATCGGAACAGCAGCTACCGGCTTTGCCAAAGGTTTGGATGGAGGAGGTACGATGCCCTGTGTTGGGTCGCCATTTGCCATGACAAATTTTGTTGCTCAAACCGGAGAGAGCAAAATGAGCCGCATGAATTATTATTATGAAGATACCAGTAT
>JBDTGD010000110.1:0-6162 GCA_039937595.1 Ginsengibacter sp.
GAGCCAAGAATATTTACTGTTTCAATTAAACTATTGCCCAGGTTGCTTGCGAATTCGGCAACGAGAATGCAAAAGATTCCCCAGCAGAAAGTATAGAATTTAGAAATCCGGTAATCTTCTTTGTCCGTGAGTTCTTTCTTAAAATATTTTTTATGTATGTCAACAACGGTGCAGGAAGCCAATGAATTCAGGGCAGCCGCAATGCTTCCCCATGCCGCAAGAAATATTACCGCTATCAACAAACCCACCAATCCTTTTGGTAAATAGTCAATCACAAAACGAAGAAAGATATAATTGGTGTCATTGACGTCTTCACCCGGTAATGCCTGCGATAAAACCGCACTATATTCATTTTTGATCTCTGTTTTTTGGGCATTATCATTTGGCGCAAGCGACGCATATTCAGATTCAAGGTGATTTAATTGAGTTTTATAACTGGTTCGGCTGGCACGCTCTACCTGTGTTTCATTAAAATGGATAGGCGCCTTATTGTATTGATAAAAAGAAAAAACCAACACGCCGAGCATTAAAATCAAAAATTGCATCGGCACCTTTACGATTCCATTCATCAACAAACCCAGTTTGCTTTGCTTGTTATTTTTTGCGGTTAGATACCTTCCTACCTGGCTTTGATCGGTTCCAAAATAGGAAAGCGCCAGAAAAAAACCGCCGATAACACCGCTCCAGATATTGTACTTATCTTTCCAGTCAAACCCATTCGCGGTTCTCCCGGAAGTGATGATGTTCATTTTTCCATTTTTGCCGCCAAGATGCAAAGCATCCATAAACCCTACACCTTTTGGCATTAAGTGGACAACCAGGTAACCTGCTATTGCCATTCCTACGAAAACAATTACCAACTGCAATTTTTGCGTATGCGCCACAGCCCTTGCTCCTCCGGTAACTGTATAGATAATCAGCATGCCACCCATAATGATATTGGTATAATAAATATTCCAACCAAGCAGTGAACTCAAAATTAATGATGGAGCGTAAATACTGATGCCAGTGGACAAGCCTCTCGAAATTTGAAAAAGTAACGAGGTAAGTGTTCTGGCTTTTAAATCAAATCTTTTTTCCAGGAATTCATATGCGGTATATACTTTCAATCTATTAAATACGGGAACAAAAACGATGCATATAACGATCATGGCTAACGGCAAACCGAAATAATATTGCACAAAGCGCATCCCGTCTGTGTAAGCCTGTCCTGGCGCGCTTATGAATGTAATGGCGCTGGCCTGAGTACCCATAATGCTCAACAGCACAAGATACCATGGCATATCGCGGTTGCTTAAAAAATACCCATCAAGATTTTTGGTAGTCTTGCTTTTATATACGCCGTAAATAATAATACCACTCAGCGTTATAATAAGCACGATCCAATCCTGGTAACTCATGGTTGCTGATATTTATGGAAGAAATTTTACCGGTAAATAACATCCGATTCTTTATCAAAATTTTATTGAAAATGTTTTGTAATGAAGTAATAAAAAATAATCTGCAGCACCAAAAAAAGAAATACGATAAGGTATAAAAGATTCCAATTAGTATGCTTTTCTTTTGGTTCATATTCTTCCATATTTCGTTTGGTATTCATCATTAATTCTATTTTGAATTCAACATATTGAGGCGATTAAACTTTCAGTAAACAAACTAAAAATACGATTTTCAATTCTGACTATTTCTCATCCATTGGGCTTCGCCCAATGTTGATATATTTCGCCCCTGTCTGCCGCCGCATTCAGGCAGGCTTTCAGGGCTAGCAACACACCAAACAGAAATTCTATTTATTTCTTTGTCTATTGCTCTCTCGTATCTTATCACTTATTACCTTTTACTTATTACTTATTACTTATTACTTACTCCCCTCCGGCTTTGCAATTAAATTAGCAAATAACCGATATGCCCCCGGTACACCTGCAGGCAACTCCCTAAAGAAAACCAAACCTGAATATACAAACCTGCCCTTCCCATAATCAGTGTAAATGAGACTTCCCTGCGAAGGATCCCTGTTGGCATCATGCATAGAAAAAAGTGTTTTATAATTTTTTCCAAAATCAACTGCCTCATACGTACTACGTTCCTGTATCCAATCTTTAAAATCTGCTTGAGTTATTTTATTTGGATAATTCACCAAAGTATTTTCCGGATGCACAAAATCTACCGCTGCATTTTCGTCTGTAACCCGGTTGCGGGAAATGGTAAAAGGATAAGGGCCAATCTTTGCTTTCACGGGTCCAATATTATTATTGGTATTATATTGTACCAATAACACGCCGCCATTTTTTACATAATTCATCAACGCATCGTAGGAGTCATTGAGCCATTCATAAATATTATAAGCTCTTACTCCTGTTACCACGGCATCAAATTGTTTAAGATTATTTTGGGTAATATCTTTTGCTGAAAGAATAGTCACTTCATAACCCATCTTTTGCAAAGCATCAGGAACTTTATCACCGGCACCGGGAATGTATCCTATCTTTTTACCTGAAGTTTTTAGGTCAATGGCAACTAACTTAGATTCAGCTTTATGAAAATAAATAATATTAGGAATATGCTGGTATTCAATGATCGTTTTGTAAGAATCATAAACCATATTTCCGTCTTTTGCGCTCCAGTCAATCATTTCAGTATTTGATTGATCCGAATTTTGTATTGAATAAAAAGCATTAGAGCCTTTTTTTGCCTGGATCACATTAGATGAATGGGTCTCTTTTGTAGTAAAATTATCAGCCGTCTTACTATTTATTATAGTATCTAATTTTATGTTAACCGGATCTTTATTAATAGATATAGCAAGTTCGGGTTGCGACTTCAATTCAACTCTTGGAACTATAAATAATGGCTCATATTGTTCTCCTTTTACCGGATCGTTGGTTTTGTATTGAACCGGTATATCATATTCGAAATCTTCGCCGTTAATTTTTAAAGATACCGTTGCCGTTTGCGGATCATTCTGTGGCTTTCCAATCAACTCCTGGTCAGAAACATTAAAAGAACCTTTGCTCATCGGCTCTACAAGCCAGTAGGGCTGCGAAATCTTTTCCGTGGCTGGTATCAAAATATTAAAATTATGCGAAACATTTTCATCTGTTGGTAAATTATCGTTCAAGTCAAATTTCTTATTCTCAATCGTTACTGAATTTAAACTAACGGTGGCGCCGAGGCGATTATCAGCAACGAAATTTATATCCAGAGGATCACCCTGCACTGCAAACATCGTGTTGGTAGTTGCCTCCATATAAAGCCCTACACATTCTTTTATAATTTGTTTTATTTCTTTAATTTTTTCATTGCGCCAATAACCATCTTGAGAATTTTTCAATGACTGATATATTTTTATCAGTGCAGGCAAAGAATTTTGTGGATTTTGAAATGAATAATCGTGGATTAGATTTTGAACGGCTGTTTCCATACTGTTCTCATTTAATCTTAACCAATTAGTGGACACCCCATCCATTAACGTATTGACGGGCGCCGGTCCTTTTATGGTTTTAAAATATTCCAAAGAAGTCCCTCTTGAAGCCGGCACACCAAATCCTTGTGTCTTGTGCTGGCTACGGCTTTGGGCTGCTATTTCGCCATAGCTCTTTCCTAATAAGGCATTGTACCCGCCCGCATCAATTTTAAACTGATCAGGCCTCTCGGTATTGACGCTGCCAAAATTAAATGTATTCCACAGCAACCTTTTTGCCTGCCATGGCTTTACTCCGTATTTGAATTGCTCGGGAAATTTTGTGGGGTCGGCAGCGGCTTCAAATGCTTCACCGGCGAGGATAGCAGATGCAGTATGATGTCCATGGCCTCCTTCGCCTGTAGTAGGGAACCTGGTGATGATGATATCAGGCTGAAATTTCCTGATTACCCAAACTACATCGCTTAATATTTTATCATGGTTCCAAAACTGAAAAGTTTCCACAGGGCTTGTAGTGTAGCCAAAGTCAAATGCCCTTGTAAAATACTGTTCGGCTCCGTCAATTCTTCTTGCAGCCAAAAGTTCCTGTGTTCTTATCAAGCCTAATTCTACGCCTTGTTCATCGCCAATCAGATTTTGTCCACCATCACCTCTCGTCATGCTTAGATAAGCGGTTCTGTATAATTTACCATCGGCCAGGTAAGCCAGGAGTCTTGTGTTTTCATCATCAGGATGAGCCGCTACATATAACACGGACCCGAGCACATCCATTTTTTTTATTTGTTCAAAAATCTGTGATGAGCTATATGTTTTTGGAGACTGGCAAAAAACAATTTGTGTAAAGCAACTAAAGAATAAGAGAAAAAAATATTTACGCATTTTCTGACTAATTTTCTCACGAAAGTAAGTTAATGTTGAGTTGTAACATAAGAGTTTTCCATAAAAGGTATTTAAAGTTTGGCCAGCCAGGTGCATTTTTAAAAATACGGATTCACGCCTTTCTCACATAAATCCTAAATTTGAAAAAAAAATTCATGACTAAAATAAAGTCTTCCCTATTCATCTTCTGCTTCTCTACACTTTTTTCTTTATATGGTCATTCGCAAAAAATAAATGCTTTTCATTTTGAAACAATCAAAAATCTCAAATGCAAAAATGGCGCAGTAGTTTCTGCAAGCCCGATCGCAAGTGAAGTAGGCGTTGCTATCTTAAAACAGGGTGGCAACGCGGTTGACGCTGCCATCGCAACGCAACTGGCTTTGGCAGTAGTGCATCCAAGCGCGGGAAATATAGGCGGCGGCGGTTTTACCATTATCCATTTAAAAGATGGCCGTAATATTTCAATTGACTATCGCGAGATGGCGCCGGGAAAGGCTTTCAGGGATATGTACCTGGATGCTAACGGTAACCCACAGATGAATTTATCACAGGATAGCCCACTGTCTTCCGGCGTTCCCGGTTCGGTAGCCGGAATTTTTGAATGCATGCAATACGCGAAACTTCCTTTTAAAAAATTAATCCAACCAGCTATTGATCTCGCAGAAAAAGGCTTTGCTCTTGTTCCCGGTGAGGCATCCAGCCTGAATTATGAACGCGAAAGATTTTTAAAGATGAACAAAATAGCCCCTGATTTTGTAAAGGATACACCATGGAAAACCGGAGATACGTTGGTTCAAAAAGACCTCGCTAATACGTTAAAAAGAATCAGGGATTTGGGCGCTAAAGGATTTTACGAAGGAGAAACTGCAAAACTAATTGCGGCGCAAATGAAAAGTGACAATGGAATTATTACTGAAGAAGATCTGAAAAATTACAAGGCGAAAAACCGTGCTCCTATTGTTTTTGATTATAAAGGAAACACGGTGGTGTCAATGCCTTTGCCCAGCAGCGGTGGTATCATCCTGGAGCAAATGCTGAAGATGAGCGCTATGGAAAATATAGGGCAAATGAAATATGGCACATTAGCTTCCGTTCAATTAATGGCTGAAGTGGAAAGGCGCGCGTTTGCAGACAGGGCAAAGTATTTAGGCGATCCTGATTTTGTAAAAGTGCCTGTAAAAACTTTGGTAAGCGAGGCGTATCTTAAAAAAAGAATGAGCGATTATGATCCTTCAAAGGCAGGCAACAGTAAAAATATAAAAGAAGGCTACATACAAGAAGGCGAAGAGACTACGCACTTTGATGTTTTGGATAAAGATGGTAATGCCGTTTCGACAACCACAACTTTGAACGGAGGTTTTGGAAGCGGAATTATGGTATCAGGCGCCGGCTTTTTACTTAATAATGAAATGGACGATTTTAGTGTGAAGCCCGGCGTGCCGAATATGTTTGGCGCCGTAGGACAGGAAGCCAACGCCATCGCACCCGGCAAAAGAATGTTGAGCAGCATGACTCCCACGATAGTTTTAAAAGACAATAAACCCTACATAGTTGTTGGAACGCCCGGCGGAACTACCATCCCTACCAGTGTTTATCAAACCATTGTTGATATAATTGATTTTAAACTCTCTCCGGAAGATGCGGTTAATTTTCCCAAGTTCCATCAGCAATGGTTACCCGATGTAATTTTTGTGGAAAAGGATTTTGATAAAAATGTGGTCGCACAATTAGAAACCATGGGCTATAAAATAGAAGAAAGAAGTTCCATTGGCCGAACCGAAGTGATAATGGTAAATGGCAAAAACATTACTGCTGTTGCGGATCAGCGGGGCGATGATGGCGCAGCAGGATATTAAAAGCTG
>JBDTGD010000111.1:0-3860 GCA_039937595.1 Ginsengibacter sp.
AAACGTTGTAAATTATTAGAGATATCTTAAAACAGAATAGAATTCATGGAAATTTGCCTTCCTCCCGGCAGCAAGGTTGGTTTACGATTCAAAAAATGAATGAAAAATTGGATTTCAAAAAATAAAAACATGCCAAACAACAATCATTTCCAAAGTGGCTACGTCAAAGTGAACGGACTAAAAATGTATTATGAAATTTATGGTACTGGAAATACATTAGTACTGATCCACGGTGGTGGCTCTACGATTGCAACTTCTTTTGGCAGGATCATTCCACTGCTTGCAAAACACCGGCAAATTATTGCTGTTGAATTACAGGCTCACGGACATACTAATGATCGGGATACCGATCTCACCTTTGAACAGGATGCAGACGATGTTGCCACACTTTTAAATAACCTTAAAATTCCTAAGGCAGATTTTTTAGGTTTCAGTAATGGCGCTCATGCAGTAGTGGAAATTGCGCGCAGGAACCACTTATTGATCAACAAAATAATTTTAGCTTCCGGTGTTTATAAGCGAAGTGCCACAGCTCCAAAATTCTGGGAAATATTTGAAGAAGTTTCCCTAAATACTGATTTTCCTCCGGCATTAAAAGAAGCTTATTTAAAAGATAATAATGACCAGGCTGGTCTGCAAAATATGTTTGATAAAGATGTTCAAAGAATGAAAGTATTCAAAGGATGGATCAATGAGCAGTTGAAAGAAATAAAAGTACCGACATTACTCATAAGTGGTAACAAAGACATTATCAACCTGAAAAAGCGGTTGAAATATATCGCCTTATTCCGGATTGCGAACTGGCTATTTTACCGGCCGGTCATGGTGACTACCTGGGATCCGCAGAAACATTAAGCAATGATATTTGGGAACAGTCGTATGCCGCCGGATTGATAGAGTACTTCCTTGACAAATCATAAAAATGAAAAATGATGTTATTTGTTGGTTTACTGTAAAATTTTATAATAATGATTCAGAATTCATCCGATAGCCATCGGATTAAAAAATCAGCAGCGTTTAAAATGGGTATTCCACGAAATGGGTTCAATATAAGAAGATCTTTATCCCCTGTAATAATACAAGATGCATTGGCAGAAATCGCTAATTCAAGAAATTTATTGTCTTTAGGATCGCGGCAGTCAGTAATTGTTTCAGAAATCTCTACGAATACAGCAAGTTCTTTGAACTGCTTTAAAGCCAACAACTTTTCTTCTGAAGAAATATACTTATCAAATTTTGAACGTAACAAAACTTCACTAAGTTCATTATATGTTTTATCGCTTGAACAAACTTTTCCATTTTTAATCACCGTTTCAAAAGACCTTCTTGGATTGGATTTTCTGAATAAAAAAGAACTGACTAATGTATTGGTGTCAATAACAAATAAGTTATTCTTCATTCAGCAACTTTTCAAGGATTTCCTCCGTAAGGCCATTTTTCACCGCTTCATCACTGATTTTGTCAAGCAAGGCAAAGAATTCATCCTCTTTCGCGCCACGGGAAAGAATTTCCATTTGTTTTTCAATATTTTTCTCAAGCCGTTGCTTTATTTTAGGAGAAACGGCCTGCCACTTCTTAGCAGTAGCATCGTCAACTTCAATTATGATTCTTTCCATGATAATCAATTTAATTACATACCAAATTTACAAAAATTAAACCATGCTTAAAAACTTTCCAATAGCTATCGGAATGAAACTGGCCTGGTGCAAGCTGATGAAGCATAAAATCTTTCCTTCATCATTTATGTGGAGAATGAATTGAGCATTTAACGGTTTAATAAGAATGCAGACAGAATCGCAAGCATTTTTTTCAAATCTGTTATGAAGAGGAATCAACAATATTTGTTAGTTTACTAACGGTTATTATTAAACGAAAGATAAAATGATAGAAACTTATTTTAAAACAGCATGGCGGAACTTAAAGCTCAACAAAATTTATGCTGCCATAAATATAGGAGGGATTGCCATTGGCCTTGCTGCCTTCTGGCTCATTGCTTTATATGTAGCCGACGAATTGAGTTATGATACTTCGTTTACAAATGCTGATAGAATTTGTCGCATAGTGCAACATGCAACTTGGCCCGGAGGGAACATGAACGTAGTGCCCACTTCTCCCCCATTTGCAACTGCTTTCAAAAATGATTTTCCGCAAGTAGAAGATGCAGCAAGGATAGACGTTGAAGGCGGGGGTATTATACATTATGGTGAAAAAACAATCAAGCAGGATGATATCTGCTTTTCAGAAGATTCTTTTTTCAAATTATTCGATTATCATTTCTTATACGGCGATCCGAACACCGCTTTAGCGCAGCCGCAATCAATCGTTATCACAGAAAGTCTTGCCAATAAAATATTTGGTGATCCGTCGAAAGCAATCAATCAAACTATTTTTTTTGGAAGCGATCCCGATAAAGTAACCGGCGTAATAGAGGATATACCCAAAAATTCTCATCTTCAATTCAGTGGCATTCGTTCAGCAGGTAATGAATTTAAAAATACAGACTGGCAAAATGCGTATCTCTATACCTACTTGCTCCTAAAAAAAGGAACGGATATAAAATCGTTCGAAAAAAAACTGGCTCCACTCGAAAAGGATATTTCTAATGTAATGCATTACACCAGTTTTCAAATAGAACTGCAACCGCTGACATCTATTCATCTCCATTCCAATTTAGATTATGAATTAAGCAACAACGGAAGTATCAGCCGCGTATATATGTTTGTTGTGATAGGTCTTCTTATATTGCTGATAGCCCTTATCAATTATATGAATCTCTCTACCGCACGCGCATCGGGTCGTGTAAAAGAAATCGGAATAAGAAAAGTGATTGGTTCGGGTAAAAAACATTTGGTTGGATTATTTATTTCGGAAGCATTGCTGATAACATTCATTGCTGGCGCAATAGGTTTCATCCTCGTCAAATTAAGCCTTCCTTATTTCAACCAGCTTGCCGGCAAAAATTTAAGTCTCTGGAGGTTTGGCAAAGCAGTCACTATAGGCTCCATCTTCATTTTTACCTTATTAACGGGCATGCTTAGTGGCAGTTATCCCGCTTTATTTTTATCGCGCTTTAAAATGATTCCTTCGCTAAAAGGGCAGTTGGGAAACATGCGGGCAAGTATTTTATTCCGTAAATCGTTGGTAGTATTCCAGTTTATCGTTGCCGTATGCCTGATTAGTAGTTCTTATATCATTTATAAACAAATGCAATTTGTATCGAACAAAGATCTTGGCTTTAATAAAGAGCAAGTGCTAAGTTTTCATATTGATGATATGAAAGTACGCAATGAAGTACCCGCATTAAAAAATGCGCTGCTTCAGAGTCCACTCATTGAAGGAGCGGCCATCGCCGGTAACCCGATTGGCAATAATGATCTCGGTGAAAATGGCTTTGTTTTTGAAAAAAATGGGGAAATGGAGCCAACAGCCCAATCAGCCAATCAACTTTACATAGATGAAGATTTTTTGAAAACGTCAGGTATTCATCTGCTACAGGGAAGAAATTTTTCAAAAGTTATGCCAACTGACAAAGACGACGCAGTTATCATTAATGAAACATTGATGAAAAAACTCGGATACACGAATGCCATCGGGAAAAAAATGCAATATAGGGTTACCAATGACAGCATGAGCAAGCGCACAATCGTTGGCGTTGTTAAAGATTTCAACTCCTATTCTTTACAACATAAAATTGAGCCAATGGTAATGTTGATGCCGCCTAACAATAAGGAAAAGGATAATTTATATGTAAAGATAGCTAAAGGAAACGCTGCGGCTGGCATAGCTTTCTTAAAAAGTGCCTATTCAAAGTTTGACCCGAATAATACCGCTGACTTTCATTTTTTGGATGAGAATTTCAA
>JBDTGD010000112.1:0-2089 GCA_039937595.1 Ginsengibacter sp.
TCAGGTAAATTTTCAGGCAACCTGCTAGATCCCGATACAGACAAAATGGTACAATTGACGGATGGGGTTTTTAATCTTCCTTTTAAAACCACTAAATAAGAAAAACAAAAAATTGTTCCAAATGAATAAAATCAAGTGGATGCCGAGACAAAATACCGGTAAGCGTAACCTTACAGTAAACGAAGGAAAACTTGATATTTTTATTTTCAAACCCTGTTAAATCTTAACAATTATATCATTCAAAATAATTCACTAGCCAATCAAATAATAAAATTGTAATAATGAAAAAGCTAATTTTTATCCTTCCGTGGCTGATAATGTTATCATGTAACAATTCGTCCGGATCCGGCAATAATTCTGATGCACCAAAGAGGGATGTAGCAACCGCATCTTCAGGCTCAGGAGCAGACAAAGGAACCATGACGTGTACAATAGATGGAAAATCAAAAACATTCCAAGTGCACAGCGGATTTACTGAGATTAGACTTGACCCCGACTCTAAAGGGCCAAATGACGGATTTATGCTTTTAGATGGTGATAAAACACGAGAAGGATTTCAGTTTGAAATAAAAAATAAAGGTACCTCAGTTTTCAAAGGCATGGACGGTGTATTAAATATGTTCAGCTATTTCAACAGCAAGGGAGCTGATTATGTAGCGCACGAAGATGTAACAGCATCTGTTACTTCTGTTGATGGCAATCATTTAACGGGAACTTTCTCGGGGAAATTTGAGAATACCAATTACAAAGGTGCATCAGATATTAATCCCGAATTTATTACAATAACAGATGGCAAGTTTGAATTAAATAAATAACCTCAACAATTATTTATGAAACAAAAGAAGTATCTACTTGCAATTTTATTGATGGGGATTCTTTCATCGTGCAATAACAAAGCAAGCATGAACACAGCTGCAGGAAAAAGTGATAGCACCACTGCCTTTGGCGATAGCGTTCCTATAAGCAACGGGCTGAGGGGAAAAGTATTTCTGCTGCCCATCACTACCACAAAGCTTCCCGACTTTGATACCTTGCAACCGCTGCCGAATCCTATTTATTTAAAACAGGTTGATATTCCTATACAAAACTGGTCGGCAGGTTTTCCCGGCCTGCGGGACAGGTTTGAATGGTTTGGCATTGAATACACCGGGGATTTTAAGCCAACCAAACCAGGCAATTATTTATTCAAATTAGTGAGTGATGATGGTTCACAGTTGTACATAGATGATTCTTTATTCATCAATAATGATGGCCTTCATTCTGAGTGGCCGGTAAAAGGCAATATTTATTTATCAGATGCCCTGCATTCCATTAAGCTACGGTATTTCCAGGGACCCAGGTATCAGCTTGGACTACAACTTTTCTGGAGCCCCGCTGAAGTTGATAGCTTAAAAATATTTCCAGGGAACGGTTTTATGCTTCAGGCTCCAAAACCTGATTCCCGCTGGTGGATATGGGTTTTGATAGGACTTGGAATTATAATAGTGGCAAGTGTAATAATATATAAAAGAACAAAAACGATAAAAAGTAATTAAGGATTTGAAAGATGTAGGATGAAAAAATATAAATACTTCTTGCTTTCTCAGTATCTCAACTCTTAAATAAAAAAATATGCGCTTCTTAAAATTCTTTCCAATTGTGTCGTCAGCATTTTTATTGTTATTAGCGTCCTGTCATACTTCGACAAATAAAAGCCAGCAAAACAAAGTTGCAGAAACACAATCAGGCAATACCGCTACAAATTCATCGCAGAGCGATACTAACAATACTGCCAACACTATTACAAACACCGTTGATACCGCTGTATCTCTTCAAAACACAAACCCAGACAGTATACTTGCTAAAGGAATGTCCGCCATGTTTGGAAAAAATGATTCAGGCATTTTAAAGAAAATGGGCGGAGGAAAAAATATGGATAGCATGATGCAGAAGATGCAATCGATGATGGGAGGAAAAGGAAGTAATCCTGGCGATGCTTTATCCAAACTCATATTAAACACGCAAATGGGCCAATTGAAAGATGATGATCCGCTAAAATCCGTTGCCAACGGAATGCAGGAGGCACAGGAAAATGGTACAGCTGGCCCCA
>JBDTGD010000113.1:0-6199 GCA_039937595.1 Ginsengibacter sp.
TTTCCTTGCAGAATCGGCTTATTGGAGTGGTCAAATTTTATTCACTTTATTCATCATTGGTATTTTACTATCCGTAGGCCGAATGATACTGATGGCTCTTTTGGCAAGCATTCAAAAAAGAAGAGAAAAAATTCCTGACGCATCCATAGAATTTCCTCCCTTCCTTTTAGGCAAAAAGAATATTTTACCATTGGTAAGTATTGTTGTCCCGGCTTATAACGAAGAGGTAAATGCAATAAGGACCGTGAACAGTTTGCTGGCGCAGGATTACCCGGACATTGAAATTATTTTTGTTGATGACGGTAGTTCAGACCATACCTTTTCTAATGTAAATGATACATTTAAAGACAATTCAAAAGTCAATGTTTTTACAAAAATAAATGGCGGCAAGGCTTCTGCGCTTAATTTTGGAATTGAAAAATCAAACGGGGATTATGTAGTTTGTATAGATGCTGATACACAACTAAAAACTGAGGCAGTTACTTTATTGATGAAAAAATTTGATAACGAAAATGTGGCTGCAGTTGCAGGCAATGTGAAGGTAGGAAACGAAATAAATATGATTACCCGCTGGCAAAGTATTGAATATATTACTTCACAAAATTTTGACAGGCGCGCATTTGATCTTTTAAATTGCATTACCGTAATACCCGGAGCTATAGGAGCTTTCAGAAAAGATGCTATATTAATTTCCGGCGGTTTTACTACTGATACGCTCGCAGAAGATTGCGATCTTACTATGCGCCTCTTGCGTAATGGATATGTTATCAGAAACTGTACTACTGCGATATCTTACACGGAAGCTCCTGAAACTTTCAAACAATTTTTAAAACAAAGATTCAGGTGGAGTTTTGGAATTATGCAATGCTTTTGGAAACATCGTGATACTATTCTTAATAAAAAATACAAGAATTTTGGTATGATCGCCATGCCTAATATTCTTATTTTTCAGATCATGCTGCCCATCCTTGCACCACTGGCGGACATCATTTTAGTTCTTAGTTTATTGGCAGCCTCTTTCGGAATAATCGTATCAAGCTTGCCCCACATTATTCTTTATTATTTCATTTTTACTATAGTGGATATGGCAGGTGCGGCACTTGCATTTGCTTATGAAAAAGAGAATCATCTGAAGCTGATTTGGATGCTTCCTCAACGATTAGTTTATCGCCAGATGATGTATTATATCCTGATCAAATCAATCAATAAAGCTATTAAAGGAGAGTTGCAGGGTTGGGGCGCTTTAAAGAGAACGGGGAGCGTAAAGGAAGTAACCACTGTATAAAATAAAACTTTAAGTCCCGGCTTCTGTCACATCTCAGTAAACAAACAATTTTACTGGATTTTTACTTTCTCTAATCAATATTATATTAAACTTCTACGTTTCTGATAAGTCTATTTTTTCGGTTTAAAAGACTATTTTTTTCCAAATATTCAATAGATTTTAAAATGTCATTGACGAATCAACAAAAAAATCAGCACTTACTTTGGCGTGCCACCTTTGGTCCGATGGCCGAAAATGTAAACGAACTTAGCCATGTGCCTCAAAAAGAATTATACAAACTTCTTTCAAATACTTCATCAAAAAAACCTGACCCGTTAATTGTTGCCAATAGCGCTATGGATGGGCTCGTAAAAGGCGTGCAGGATTTGAGCCAAATGCAAAAGCTAACAGCAGATCAAAAGAAACAATTACGAAAACAATCTGTAGACGACATTAAAAATCTGAATCTTACCTGGCTTAGCGAAATGATCAACAGCGAAGCGCAACTTCGTGAGAAAATGAGCCTTTTCTGGCACGGCCATTTTGCCTGCAGAGCAATCAATATTTATTTTCAGCAACAACTTTTAAATGTAATCCGCGAAAATGCCCTGGGTAATTTTGGGGATTTGCTGCGCGAAGTAAGCAAAAGCCCTGCAATGCTTTCCTTTCTTAACAATCAACAGAATAAAAAACAACATCCCAACGAAAACTTTGCACGGGAAGTAATGGAGCTGTTCACAATGGGCAGGGGAAATTATACTGAGACAGATGTAAAGGAAGGTGCAAGAGCCTACACTGGTTGGGGTTTTAACGTGGGTGGTGAATTTGTAGAACGGCCCTTTCTTCATGATACGGGGACAAAAACGTTTCTTGGAAGGACGGGAAATTTTGATGGCGATGACGTTATTGATATTATTCTTGAACAAACAGCAACTGCGAAATTTATTACGCAAAAGATTTATAAATATTTTGTAAATGAGAAGATTGACGATGAAAAAGTTGCGACACTTGCAGATAGGTTTTATCAAAATAATTATGACCTGCAAAAATTGATGAATGACATTTTTTTGAGTGAATGGTTTTACCATGAGATAAATATTGGTACCAGGATTAAATCACCCGTAGAATTAATTGTTGGAGTAAGACGATTAATACCGATGGAATTAGAAAAGCCTGAAATGCAATTATTATTTCAGAGAGTGCTGGGCCAGGTTTTATTTTATCCACCGAACGTAGCAGGTTGGCCCGGCGGGAAAAACTGGATAGACAGTAGTGCATTGATGTTTCGTATGCGTCTCCCCCAAATCCTAACTAATGCGCAAGAATTTTTGGTAAACCCTAAAGATGATGATGACACCATGATGGGAAGAGAAGGTGTTGATAAAATTCGGCAAGCGAAGCAATTAAATGTCACCGTAGATTGGGATACGGTGATAAATGTTTTCAACAAAACATCAAAAGAAAGCCTGCAGCAAAAAATAAATGAATTTGTGCTTCAGACTAAAAATTCCATCAATCCGAATGTTTTAAAAAGATACATTGACAATACTTCGCGGGAAGGTTTTATAAAATCAACAATGGTTGAACTGATGAGTACACCGGAATATCAATTGTGCTAATTCGATTAATGGGTTAGAAATCAGAAACACTCAAAAATATTCGAATATTTATGTTTAGGCAAGCTTAGGAGGTTTAGTTGTCTCATGAAATTTTAATTTTTACCAATAAAACAAAAATAACAGTAGCGTACAAACGAAAATATATTTTATGCTTATCAAACGTAAAGAATTTTTGCAAATCGGTTCATTAGTTTCCGCATCCTTGATGATGCCAAAATTTTTGAAAGCTTTTGAAAAGCGATCTTCAGTTCCTCCCGGAAATAAAGTGATGGTGGTACTTCAATTCAGCGGTGGCAATGATGGCCTAAATACTGTCATTCCAATAAGGAATGATATTTATTATAAATCAAGGCCCAATCTTGGAATTCAAAAAGAACAGGCGCTTCCGATAACAGATGAGGCGGGGCTGAATCCTTCATTAACTTATTTCAAAGAATTATTTGATGAAGGCAGCATGGGAATCATGAATAATGTAGGTTATCCTAATCCAGATCGTTCGCATTTCCGCAGTATGGATATCTGGCAAAGTGCCAGTGATAGTAACCAATATATTACTTCCGGATGGCTTGGACGATACCTGGACGCGCAATGTGATGGATGCGGTCATCCGACACAGGCGCTTGAAATAGACGATGTGTTAAGCCTCGCTTTAAAAGGAGAAAATCTAAAGGGGCTTGCGCTAAGAGACCCCAAACAATTATTTAATACGAGTAATGAAAGGTTTTTCAGAGAAATAAATGCAAGCCACGCCCATGAAGAGGCTACCGCGGATTATCTCTATAAAACATTAAGCGAAACACTAGACAGTGCTGATTATATTTATGACCAGAGCCGCCGCCATCCTTCTTCGCAACCTTATCCGGCTACAGAGTTAGGGAAGAACTTAAAAACAATTTGTTCGCTTATTTTGAGCGATATCAATACCAAAGTTTATTACGTGAGCCTCGGTAGCTTCGATACGCACGTTAACCAGGAAAATCAACAAAAAAGATTGTTTGCGGAATTGAATGATGCGATTAGTTCATTTGTGAAAGATTTAAAAAATAACAATCGTTTCCAGGATGTTGCTATAATGACTTTTAGTGAATTTGGCAGGAGAGTGGCACAAAACGCAAGCGGGGGAACCGATCATGGAACCGCGAATAATATGTTTTTTATAGGAGGCGGATTAAAAGAAAAAGGCTTATTAAATCCTATGGCCGATTTAAAAGATTTGAATGAAGGTGATCTGAAATATACAGTAGATTTTAAAAGCGTCTATGCAACGATGTTACGAAACTGGCTTGGCGCAGATGATGAAGAAATTCTGGGAAAGAAATACGAGATTATGAATTTTGTGTAAAAATCTTTCCTTAACGATGCAACGGCAAAGCTGTGGCAGTTGTGATATGGGAAACGAATGCATTTTCAAATCTGCTTACTTATCAGAAAGCAAATATTCAGGGGATATATTGTGCGCCCTTTTGTGAGATAGTATCCATATAACAGGGACAAGTATAGTTTTTTTGAAGCGGGAATTCATTATAAGCATGCTTCTTATCAAATCAAAGATTGGTTGGACAGAGATGTAATAAACGGAGTTCCTTCTTACGAGGAATATTCAACATTTCATTTTCTGAAAAACGTTTTTGAGTTCAATATGAAAATAGGTACAGCGACGGATTTAACAAGAGACAAGAAATTGAGAATGGAATTTTATATTGGGCTTGGTTACCGGTTTAAAAGCCAGAGGAGCGACATTGGCTCTTATGAACGTGAAAGAGACTTTATCCCGGAACTTTACCAACCGCAATATTCCACTCTTGTTCTACCAACGGGAGTGCGGATTGTATATACTTTTAAATAAGTCGTCAATCGTTTCCAGGTAATAAAATCTTTGACTGCTACAAATTTTGTTTATGATGTTTTATAAATTGAGTAGGAGTGAGAACAGGTAAAACATTTCCACCTGATTTAAAATTTTTGACATTCCTTGTTATAAAAAAATCAATCGTTCCATTTTTTGATGCAGTATAATATTGAATAGCATCTTCCATATCATTAAATTTTGATTGATAGGCTTGCTTTACAACGGATATATCTGCTTCTATAATAATAAAATAATTGAGCAGATAACTGATTGTTGACCTGCACCTTTCCTTTGGAACTTTTTTTTGACCTACGTATTGAGCATTAATAATTATTGATGTCGACGTAAATAAAAGCACTTCTCCATTTTCAAATTTTTGAAATATTGCAGAACTATCAACATAAAATTCTTTACGATCAAGTACGATATCCAAAATCACATCTGTATCAATAAATAAACTATTTGCCATATTTCTCAGCTAATTGTGCGCTCTTTACTTTTTTCCAATCAAAGTCTTTCGGTTCATTCCCAAATGCCCCTCGTAATTTTGTAATATCTAATTTTTTACGATTATTTTTTGCGGCTATTCTGTTGAAATGTTCTTCGGCAATTTTTGATATGCTGATACCTTCGTCCTTGGAATATTGTTTTATTTTTTTTACCGTGTGTTCATCTATGCTTAGTGTGAGCTTCGTAGTCATAAAGATTAATTTTTCATAAAGATACGTGCAAATATAAAAAGATACGTATGATTTTTCAAAAATCTTCAATTCAAATAAAAACCCCGAAGTCATCTTTTCTCCGGGGTTTAATTTCTTATAAAGAATCATTTATGCCGATCCCGTCTTCTCCTTTACAACTGCATTGAGAGATTTTAACCTGCTGAAAATTAAAATGCCACCAATAAACGCGGCGATTACAAGAATTAAAAAGTACATTTTTTTATCGGTGAAATCATCCCAGAAGCTGGCCATTACGCCCGCAAGTTTTCCTCCGATAGCTGTAGATAAAAACCATCCTCCCATCAGCAATGCGGTGAGCCTTGCCGGTGCAAGTTTTGATACGAGTGATAAGCCGATAGGGCTTAATAGCAATTCGCTGATCGTAAAAATAAAATAAGTACCCCAAAGCCAGTATGGTGAGGTTTTATCCTGGTAAACAGAAGATACCGACATGATCGCAAAAATCATTACCAGTGCTGAACACCCGGATATGAACAACGCCATCCCGAATTTGGAAGCGGTGCTTGGCTCCTTATTTTTCTTCCGTAAAAAACTAAATAGAATTACTAATAGAGGAGTAAGGAGTATAATAAATAATGGATTGATAGATTGAAATAATTCCGTGTTAGCTATTTTTTCACCATGACTTGGTGGCCACTCACTTTTAGGTACATTGTTGAAGTAGGGGTCTGGGCCCATTACCTGGACTACTTTTGTTTTTGAATCCACAATATTTCCATCAACC
>JBDTGD010000114.1:0-4091 GCA_039937595.1 Ginsengibacter sp.
TTCCCGATGGAGAAAAAGATGGAAGGACGTATTTACAATCCAAATCTTGCCGGCGGTTCTCTGCTTGATGTGGGAGTTTACCCTGTGGCACTTTCGTACTATTTTATCGGCCGGGTTCCGGAAAAAATTGTGGCGTCGGGCGCCATGACAAATACTGGTGTGGATGAACGGTTGGGAATGATTTTTCAATATGGTGATGTTACGGCTACTTTATTTACTTCCATCATTACCCGCATGAGTAACACTATCAGGCTGTATGGTGAGGAAGGCTACATTGAATTGCCAAATTTCTGGAAAGCCAGCACTGCCCGGTTATTTGATAAAGAGTTTAATCAAGTGGAAACATTTGAAGACGATAGAAAGGCGCACGGATTCATTTTTGAAATGCAGCACGCCAATGATTTGATACTTGAAGGAAAGATTGAAAGCCCCGTTATTCCTCATTCCCGAAGCAATGACATCCAGGAAACCATGATGGTAGTTCGTAAACAGATTGGATTGAAATATCCTTTTGAAAATAATTGATTCACATTTTGTTCGGGTTGGCAATGGTGGAGAATTTATATTCTTCAGCCAAACTTCAATTCGTGTTGAAGATGAATGATGAGCAAGGAATTGGATAAAGAAATTTACCCCGGCCTAAGAGGATATTAGTATCTCGATAATTATCAAGACTGAAGGAACGCAACTCAACAGTGCTAATCGAAAGAACATTATAGTCTTAATAATTTGACAATATGTAATAAATATTTGTCATAATGTAAAGTTTACTTTACATTTGAGAAAATAAAATTTTTATGATACGCAAATTGTTATTACCTAATAAGTATAAAATAGTTGGTTGGTCTATTCTTATTCCCGCTATAATTCTTGGAATAGTTTTAATATTTACTGATTTTGAAGGTATGCCATTAAACGCCAAAATCTTCGCCGTACTCAATAATGAAATCTTTGGGAAAAGTCATTTTTTTACTTTTATTAATACAAATGTCACGAACACAGTTGTCGGAATTTTATTTATTGTTGGGGGACTATTAGTAGGATTCTCAAAAGAGAAAAACGAAGATGAATTTATCGGAAATCTTCGTCAATCATCGTTGCTTTGGGCGGTTCTTATTAATTATATTTTATTGCTCTTTTCCTTTGCATTCATTTATGGTACTGCATTCTTAAATGTTATGCTTTACAATATCTTTACGGTTCTGATAATTTTCATAGTGAGGTTTAATTATGTTTTGTTTATCAACTCGAAATCTATGTCGGATGAAAAATACAATTAAAGTGGAAAGAGCTATAAGAAATTTGACACAGGAAGATCTTGCGAAGAAAGTCTCAGTTAGCAGACAAACAATAAATGCAATGGAAGCAAACAAGTATGTACCGTCAACAGTATTAGCTCTTAAAATTGCTAAGGTTTTTAAAAAGTCTGTTGAAGAAATATTTATACTTGAGAAGAATGACTGATTGTTGTCGTATAGCAGAGAGTGAAGTTTCATCCAAAAGGAATAAAAATTCGCACAAAGGGAGAACTCAGTAAGAGTATAAAAAAGGAATGGATTTACGATGATGGATCATCACCGTCATGCTTTTCCCTGTTCAGCACTTCCACAATTTTATGATACAATTCCATTGCCTTGCCAGGCGTATCTCCAACACACAATATGCCCAGCTTTCCATATTGTGATAAAGCTCCTATCATGTGAAACATAATTCCCTGCTGTCTGCTGCCATCGTAGAGAAGGTCATTTGCGGTGGCTATTTCAATGAGGTCGTGTGGAGTAAGGCCTTTATAATTTTCACTTTGCAAAGTATCTGAAAAAAAATAAAATCGTTGCTGGCCTGTGGCAGTGAGGTAAATGCCTTTTGATACATCGTAATTTCCATCTGTGAGATATTGAAGCATAAGATAGGGATGTGTAGTACCGCCTTTTCTTAAATTAATTTCGATGGCATAATGTTTCCATTCATTATTTTGTTTCACAGAGATGAAGTCAATAGAAAATCTTCCCAGTGCTCCGTAGTCTCTTAGTTTTTCGGAAACAAGCTTTCCATATTCTCCGATTGTTGCTGCATATTCCGCATCTGCAGGAAAGTGTGCCCCAAGAAATACCTGGCCGATGTTACCACCAATTACCTGGTCGTGAGTTGATATAATTTCTATTTCACCTAACGGTGTGATGCGGCATTGTACGGAAGGAGATTCTTTTTGCTCTCCGTCAACAAAAGATTCCACAATGCCTCCCATTTTATTCAACTTTTGAATAAATACTGCATAAGTCAAATCCCGGGCTACCATTTGTAAACGATAAGGAAGTGTTTCCTGTATCCAGGATTTTAAAGTTTCATCTTTTGGCGCGCCTTCAAAGGAAAATATTGCATTTCCTTCTCCTGAAAAACCGTCATTCAGCTTTACTACTGCCTTATTAAGGTTTGGGAAATTAGTTTTTAGCGCGAGCAAAGATTGAACAATATCTTCTTCGGTTTTGCAATCTTCAAAGCCTGGGGGAGTATCTATCCCGCATTCTTTAAAAATTTTTCTGCTGAAACTTTTTGTGCCAAGGTAAAGCAGGTCAGGATCGCAACCATAGATAGGCATATTAAGTTGAAGCGCTAATGAACGTTCCGCTTCAGTTACATTAAAGCAGACCATATGGGAAGCAAAGCCAGCCGGCATATGTTTACGGATGCGCTCAATTAACCTGGGGCGTTCCAGGATTTTTTCGGTCAGGGATTTGGGAGATGAATCAAAACACGCCAGTGTTTTTAATCTTTGCCGCGCATGGTAGCCGGTGATGCCGGGCAGCAGATGCAAATAATAATCCATGATGATATTGTGAACAGGCATGCTGGTGACATATATTACATGTGTGTTCGGCATGCGCAAGAGCATCAGCATGCAAAGCATTCTTTCTTCATATTGATTGACACCATCAATTTTTGCCAGTATATCCTGATCGAGTGTAAGACTTGGAATTACAACTACAACTTGTTGTGCCATTCTATCAGAGAAAATGGATTCATATTGCGCAGAAAATTTCTTTTGCAATTCTTTAAAATCCCATGATTCTTTTGAAAAGTCCCGCATAGTATTTAAGCGATTTAGTAGTTTTAAACACTTCCTTCCGGCTTCTTAGAAATATCGTTTTGAAAAAGTTTAATTCCGACAAATATCGAAATATCAAGGTGTTTCATCACTTTAAGATGCAGTTGCAAGTTTCTTAAGCGAGTTCATAATCTTTGCATTTTCAATTTTAGGTTTTAATGCAATCCGCAATTCATAAGGCCTGTTAAAAGCCTCCTGATTGAGTTTAAATCGTTCAGAAAGAATACGGATGGTATCTTTAGATAACCCCTTTTTGTAGTTAAGTATATCAGAAACCAGGCCTGGGCTTACATTCAAAAGGTTAGCCAGGTCAACAGCTTTCATTTTATGTTCTTCCATTAACGATCTCAGTAACTTTATCGGATCGGCGTCATCAAAAGCATTACGCTCTTCATCATACTTTTTGATGAGTAAGGTAAGTAAAGAAATTTCTTCTTTAGTCGCCCTGGTTTTCTTTGACGAAAAGACTAGTTCTTCCAGTATCTTACAATATTTTTTGTATTGTTTTTCAGAGTTAATTATTTTGTATTTTAATATTTCCATAATTGAAAATTTAATAGATGTTTATTGAGTATTGTTTTTCCTGATTACATAGTTTATCATATTCTGCGTGAGTTCCAATCCAGCACACAAAAAAGTGTACTTAACTTCGACCAAATCCATATTTACAGATCATTTAAAAGTTATTTCCTGCAATATCAAGCACCACACGAAAAGAGCCACTACCTAACAAATCAGCAGATGAAAATGTATTTTTAATATCACCAGGCATTTCCCAATCAGCGAATTTTATTTTTAAAAGCCATTCATCAAAAGAAGTTTTACTTCCGGAATGTTTTGCAATATATTTCCTGATAGTCTGTTCTTTTATCAAGTGAACTTTCATATTATTCTTGTAAATATAGTAAAAGTTCACAAAAAGTGAATTTGATATAGAAAGGACATTTTTTTAATAAAGGCATTTGCCAGCTTTTGATTGGGTTTTTAA
>JBDTGD010000115.1:0-15392 GCA_039937595.1 Ginsengibacter sp.
GACAAAATTAAGAGCCATAGTTTTGATAAAGGCTTTTGGAGCAAAGACAACCTTGCCAGACTTCAGGGTGCAGACATAGAGCAAGTGGTGCTTCCTAAAAAAGGGCGGCATAACAAAGAGGATAAAGAACGTGAAAGTAATCCTGAATTTAAAAAGCTTCGCAATGCGCACAGTGCAGTAGAGAGCAATATCAACATGCTGGAACATCATGGACTCAATCGTTGCATGGATAAAGGATTGCACGGCTTTAAAAGATACGCAGGCTTAAGCGTTTTGGCTTACAACCTACACATACCGGGTAATACACTTAAAGAAAAAGCAAGAGCCGAGGAACAAAGAAAACAGAAACGAAGGCTGAAAGTAGCAGCCTAAGAGTGAAAAAGAGTGTTATAGAAAGATGTAACAGGGATACGTATGCGAAAAATAAACCAAAAGTGCCAACGTATATCTGCAGCAATAAATGCATGTAATTCGTTGCATACATTTGACCAACAAAACTCACTTTTTTTTTATATCATACAAAATAATATCAAACAGATGCAGAATTACTTATCGGAAGGGAAAGCAAATTATATATTAGCAGCATCTTTTGTGTCATTGCCATTTAAGTGAGATACATTTTTTCTATTTTTAGGTTTTGATGTATACCGAAACATACCACAGCGAAAAAATAAATAGGAATAAAAAAATATTTTTGTTGTTTTAACAAAATGTTTTAGTTTCGTTCCAGATTTGCTTAATCGTTTAAATGAACAATGGCCACCAAGTGAAGTTTTACTTTTTGGATAGAAGGCTGATAAAGACGAGATTGTTGATAAGAGAACTAAAAAGATGTTTTCTTTTTTTTTAAAATTATTGCTTAAACGTTTAAATTTTACACTATTCTGTTGTTTAAAATCTTTTGATCTGTACTTGTCTTAGATAGGAAGGCTGATAAGTATTAAGGTATTAGCAGTGCGTTTTTTAAATATTGCTTAAACGATTAAACAATTTCATTATAGTTTCTTTTTAAAAGATTCTGGGCATGTGTTTTTGACAAAAGTTCATTCACTGACTTTATTCTTTTTATTAAAATGAAAGAAATAAATTAAGTGTTTTTTGAATAATTTTTAAATAAAAATAAATTTGAACCACTCACCGCCATCGCGACATTTCAAACTCTAAAAGTATCACCGCTAAAGCAGCTAGATTAAATTATTGTTTTATTACCAACACTCTAATAACATATTTATATGAAGAATGCTCTCCATACTTTTCTTAACTCGTTCTTGCAGTATGCCGCGACTAACTATTTTAAAAAATTGGTTTTTTTACTAATTATTGGATTGATATCCATAAATATCACGGCATCTTCCTCACCTTTATTTGCCAAAAGTATATTCGGACAGGTGATGAATCAGGATGGGGCTCCATTGACAGGAGTTACTATATCGTTAAAAGGAACTTCTGTTTCCACTATCTCTGATAATACAGGATCATTTAAGATAAACATACCCGATGAACAAAATAATCCAATATTAATTTTTAGCTCAACCGGCTACCTTACTCAACAAGTAACAGTTGGCGGCAAATCTTCTATTGATGTAAAGCTCATCAGAGATATTAAGAATTTGAATGAAGTTGTAGTAGTTGGATATGGTACCCAAAAAAGGAAAGATTTAACGGGATCAATAGCGTCCGTTTCCTCAGCTCAAATTGATGAACGTCCTGTCAGTTCTTATGAAGATGCCCTTGCAGGCGTAGCAGCAGGAATAGATGTTGCTCCGCGTAGCGCAAGACCCGGTAATACTGCCGAAATAACGATTCGCGGTATCGGGACTATCTCAGGAGACAGGCAACCACTTTTTGTTGTAGATGGATTTCCTACGGACGCCCTAAATGCGGCCGCAATAAACCCTTCAAACATAGCGTCGGTTGATATATTGAAAGATGCTTCCTCTACCGCTATCTATGGTTCAAGAGGAGCCAATGGTGTTATTATTATTACCACTAAATCAGGAAAGGTAGGCCAGGCAAAATTAGATGTAGATATTAAATCAGGATTTTCACAGGCAAATAAGCATGATTTCTATCATGTTTTAGATGGTGCTCAATATGTAGAATGGTATAAAGAAGCAGCTCTCAATAATGGTACCCCTATACCCTCATGGGTTACAAATTGGGACGGGACAAGTACTAACTGGCAGAATATTATTTACAAGCAAGCCCCTTTTCAGAATTATGGATTGTCCGTATCCGGGGGAACAGATAAGGTTACCTACTTCATTGCTGCGAATTATCTCGACCAGGGCGACATTCTGCTAAATGGAGGGTATAAAAAATATTCTGTGCGTATGAAAGTGGATTACAAACCTTCTAAAAGAATAACAATAGGCGTAAACTTGGCACCTAATTATACTGCCCAACGTCAGAGTGCACCAGAAGATGATTACTCCTCCTTAACAGGAGATGCTGTAATGCTTCCACCTATTATTCCTGCTTACAACAAAGACGGCACTCCATCAGACGTCAATTCTTATGGTGTATTAGCTTTTAATATGGTGAATCCCCTTACAATTGCTGAAAACTATAAATGGACACAAAATAATTTTTACGTACTTGGCGATGCTTATTTACAGGTCGAAATAGCAAAAGGCTTGTCAGCTAGGACGTCAATTGGTGCAAATGTTTCAGATAATAAGTATCAATTATTTCAGAAACAAGGCATGATGGGGCAAGCACTTTCGCCGGTTACATCGCTGGCGCTTAATTCTGAACGAACCATTAACTGGTTAAATCAAAACACTTTAAATTATAAAGCAACTTTCAACGAAGTGCATAAACTGGAATTGCTTGCGGGGTATACAGTACAGAAAGTGACCTACGAAGCTGTTGGGGCCACTGCTAATAGTTTTCCAAGTTCACTGGGCCAGACAATAGGTTTTGGGACTGTTCAGCAAGGAAATTCCGCAGAATCAGGAAATTCTTTATTGTCATATCTGGCAAGGGCAAACTATTCATATAAGGATAAATACCTGTTAACTGCTACCATAAGACGCGATGGAAGCTCAAGGTTTGGAATAAATAATCTTTGGGGTACATTCCCTTCTATAGCAGGGGCGTGGGTTTTATCGAACGAAAAGTTTATGGAAAAGTCCAAATTTATTGATAATGCAAAGATTAGGTTAAGTTACGGAAGTACCGGAAGTAACTTCATAGGAGATTTTACCTCAAAAGCAAGTTTGCGTGCGGTAAACTCCTCTTTTGGCAATAATTCTGTAATAGGGTTTGTGAATAATGACCCGGGTAATCCTAATCTTTCCTGGGAAAAATCAAACCAGGTGGATTTGGGAGCTGACTTAAGTTTGTTCAACAGGGTAACTATGACCTTAGATTATTTTAATAATGTTTCTCAGGGGCTATTATTGGCTGTTAATACCCCGGCATCAACTGGTTACAGCACTGACCTTGAAAATATTGGGAAAATGCGGAAATGGGGATATGAAATCAATGTGAATGCAAACGTGATCAGGCAAAAGGATTTCAGTTGGGATATTGGATTTAATGCTACGCATCTTAGGCAGAAGGTATTAGCGCTCGGGCCCACAGGCGCTCCATTGACTCAATTTTTCGATGTATTGGTTACGAAAATTGGTGGACCACTTGAACAGGAGCATGCTTTACAACAAATTGGCATTCTTTCGCAGGCTGATATTGAAAATCCGAAAGTTGCGAAAAAAGTGGTGGGCGATAAAGCAGGAGATTATAAATTCCTGGATGCAAATGGAGATGGAATTATTGATGCTTTTAATGGAGCAGATGGTGTTTTAGTTGGAGACAATAACCCAAGGTGGCTATATGGAATTAATACAAGCGTGAGGTACAAAAATTTCAGGTTATCTGCATTATTTCAGGGGCAGCAGGGAGCAAAAGTGCTGGATTTTGTTTACCAAATTTTCAGTCTTTGGGGTCGCAACACAAATATGGATACCTACTTCTATAACGGCAGATATGTATCTGAATCACAACCGGGCAACGGAAAAGTTCCAAGGGCTGGTTATAACGACCAGGGAGCTGTTTCCTCATGGGAAGTGCAGAAGACTGATTACTTTCGAATAAGAAATATCAACCTTTCTTATACTTTCCCCACATCACTTACCAAAAAGCTGCTGGTAAACGATTTACGCGCTTATATTTCGGTGGAAAATCTCTACACATTTAAACAATACGAAGGTGGCAATCCGCAGGCGGTAAGGAATGGCTTTGACACCCAGATATTCGGAGACCATCGAACACTCGGGCTTAATTCTGTAGCCACAGCACCCATTCCTCAAATTTTTACCTTAGGTATTAATTTTTCATTCTAAACATCAAAATTTATTATTATGAAGAAGAGAAATATATTTTTAAGTAGAAAATGGCTGGCTGTCATTACCTGCTTTTTGATCTTATCCTCCTGCAAAAAAAGTTTTTTAGACGTGGTACCAGTGGATAGGATTCCTAAAGAGGAATTCTATAAAACAGCTTCTGATATTAATACTGCGGTTTATGGTTGCTATGCAAACCAGAGGACCATGTATACCAGTTGGGAACTTGCATTATATGATTTGGAAGAAACAAGATCAGATAATACGAATGAAGATTTGGGCCGTCAGACCGAACACAGGGCTGTCGATAATTTTTCCGCGGAAGCTGGTACTACTTCAATTTTTGGTCTGTGGGGAAGTGCCTACGACTGTATTAATGTTTGCAATGCAGTCGTTGACCGTGCTCCAGCAGTAACAATGGATGAGACATTGAAAAAGCAATACATAGGCGAAGCATTGTTTATTCGTGCCCAGGCATATTTTTTACTTGTTCAGGATTATGGTGGGGTACCCTTGAGGTTAAAGGAAACAGTTTCACTAAGCGGAGATAACAATTTAGCAAGAGCATCTGTAGATTCTGTTTACCTGCAAATAATCAATGACCTTCAAACAGCATCTACCAGCCTGCCTCCAAACTATTCCGGAGCAGACGTTGGCAGAGCTACGTCCTATGCAGCTTATACATTGCTAGGTAAGGTGTATTTGCAAAAGGGTGATAATGCTGACGCAGTAGGCGCATTACGCAAAGTAGTATTTCCTGGCACGCCCTACTCCCTACTAACCGATTATGCAAGTCTATGGAATCCAAATACGAAGAATTCAGCTGAATCTATTTTCGAACTACAGTTTTTACCCCCGTTAAATGGATCACCATTTTGGAACTTTTTTGCTCCTCTTTCATTAAATGTTCCGGGAAGTAATAATGGTGGCACATCTCCTAACACACCCACTAAGGATCTGATTAATGCCTATGAACCGGGCGACACAAGGCTCGCTGCTTCCATAGGATACGACCCCAGTGGTTTGCCGTATATACTTAAATTCAAAGACCCGGGCGTAAATGTCGGCAATGACGCTAATAACGACTTCCCAGTATTAAGATATGCTGATGCACTACTTATGCTGGCAGAGGCATTAGGAGAAACTCCGGAATCTTATGAATACATTAATCAGGTAAGGGCACGGGCACACTTGGGGACGATCAGTGCTGCAACTCCAGGAACATTTCTGGATAAAGTAATGCATGAACGGCAAGTTGAATTTGCATTCGAGTGCCAAAGATGGCATGATCTTCAAAGAATGCCGCCAACAGAAGCGCTGAGCATTATGAATGCCAATCTGGCTCATGAATTTCCTGGACAAAATATAGTCATTGACCAACATGATCTGCTGGCACCTTTACCCAATACGGAAGGCCAGGTTAATAACCTCTGTTTGCAGAATCCGGGATACACTTCATTTTAAAAAAAACAGCTTATGCATAACCAATTAAATACTAAAAAAATGAAAAATTCTTTATTGATAACAAAACAACCGCTGTTACGCGTTTTTGAACTGAAATGGATTTTAAAGTTGAAATTTTCTTTACTGTTATTTATTTCATTAATATTGTTTAGTTCATCACTTCATGCACAGCAGAAGTTAATAACGGGCAAGGTTACAGATGAAAATTCCCAACCATTACAAGGGGTTTCTGTCAAGATTAAAGGTACAACCATCGGCACAAGTACCGGCATCGATGGAAGTTATTCAATCAGCGCCTCCCGCGGACAGGTCCTGGAATTTACTTATGTAGGTAAGGCAACACAGAACTCAACTGTCGGCTCTGGAACTGTAAAAAATGTTTCATTGAATGAAAGCATTGTTTCCAATTTGAATGAAGTAATTGTTACCGGTTATATGACGCAAAGAAAAGCGGATCTGACGGGAGCTGTGTCTGTCGTTTCTCAAAAGGAGTTGAGCAAAGATCACGGCGTTACCAGTATTTTGCAATCGTTACAAGGCGTTGTACCGGGCATGCATATAACTACTGACGGAAGCCCTGTAGGAAATGTCGGTATAAATATACGTGGCCTAACTTCTTTAAATGGCGGTTCTCCTTTAATTGTAATAGATGGGGTTCCAACCTATATGAATTTAAGAGATATAAATGCTGATAATATAGCGTCAATCCAGGTATTAAAAGATGCTTACTCTGCCAGTATTTATGGTACACAAGGCGGCGCGGGAGTTATTCTCATTCAAACAAAAAAAGGACAAGCGGGCAAGACAAAAATTACTTATAGTGGTTCTTATGGATTTTCTGATTTTATGAACAAAGTGCCAATGCTCAATACACAGCAATACGGACAAGCTTTGTGGCAGGCTGCGGTCAATGGTGGTCAGGACCCAAATACAGTTACTCAAATTTATACTTACCAATCCCATAATGATAATAACGGCAACCCAGTGTTGGATAAGGTAACCCCTCGTAAATACTTGAATGCCGATTCTACGATGATTGCTGCCAATACCAATTGGATTGATGCCATTTCGCAATTAGGCATGCAAAATAACCAGCAGCTCACTATCTCGGGAGGCAATGAAAGATCTACTTCACTATTATCACTTAATTATTTTGAAAACCAGGGAACGATGATATATACAGGTTATAAAAGATTTACGGCTCGTGTAAACACGGAATACAAAGTAATAAATGATCATTTCACAATAGGAGAAAATCTTGAAGCTTCACACATGATAATGAATGATCAAAACGTCATGCACGACGCCTTGGTTGAACCGCCTATTATCCCTGTACATACAACGGACGGCGGCTGGGGCGGTTCTGCAGTCGCATTGGGTATGGATGATTACTGGAATCCGGTAAGAGAGCTTACATTAAATAAAGATAATGGCAATAAATATAATAAAATTTATGGGGATGTTCATGCCAACATAATGTTCCTGAAGCATTTTACACTTCATTCGCAGTTAGGCCTTGTTTACACAGATGGTTATCACCGGAATATCCAGTTTACATTCCAGGAAGGCGGCGGCAAATTCAACCCCATCAGCAGTGTTGACCAATGGTATTGGCAGGAAGCAACACTTGATCTTACCAATACACTTGATTATAAATTACACACGGGAAAGCACAGTCTGGATGCAGTAGCGGGTATGGAAGCGAATAAATATGTTACAGAAACTATGGATGCCAACCGGCAAACCGTTCAATTTCAAAACTATGATTATGCTTATTTAAGTACGGCTACAGGCAACATGTCGATGAGCGGCGGTGGGGACCAATATAATTTGCTTTCGTATTTTGGCAAATTCAATTATTCGTACAATTCAAAATATCTTTTATCAGGCTCCGTAAGATATGATGGATCATCAAAGTTTGGGCTGAATAATAGGTTTGCCGTATTCCCTGCAATTTCAGCTGGGTGGCGCTTAAGTCAGGAAGATTTTTTAAAGAATAGCAATGCTATTTCCGATTTAAAGCTCAGAGCAAGTTGGGGCAAAAATGGAAGCCTGGCAAATATTAATTCTTTGGCTGCGCAAACGTATTTCGGGTCTGATTATAATAGTACTTCTTACGCTATAAATGGCGCCGAGACGGGCAGCCTTCCTTCAGGTTATTATAGAGTACAAACCGGGAATGATAATTTGCGATGGGAAGCGACCACACAAACAAATATCGGCATTGACTTCGGTTTCTTGCAGCAGAAAATTTCCGGTTCATTAGATTTTTATAAAAAATATACCAATGGTATGTTGATTCAACCTCCCTACCTGGGCACATTTGGTGAAGGAGCTTATCAATATATTAATGCTGCGGATATGACCAACAAAGGCGTTGAGCTTGCAATAGCTTATCAAAGCAGCCACGCCAAAGCATTTAGCTATCAGATACGCGGAAATATTAGTTACAATAAAAATGTTGTAAACGATCTGCCGGTGTCAGTTAAATATACGTGGGGAGGTACTTCTCAAAAAGGAGATGGCATTGAGGGCCATCCGTGGGGTTCTTACTATGGTTTTATTACTGACGGGCTTTATCAATCGCAGGCTGATGTGGATAATTCGCCAAGCCAACCTGGCAAAGGCATTGGAAGAATAAAATATAAGGACCTCTCAGGTCCCGATGGTAAGCCGGATAGTTCTGTTGACTATAATTATGACCGCACATGGATTGGCGATGGTCCCACACCAAAGATTGAGTACGGATTTTCTTTTAATGCTTCTTACAAGAGCTTTGATTTTTCCATGTTCTGGCAGGGTATTGCAGCAGTTCATGTGTACGACGGATGGAAAACCTACAGCGATTTTTGGAATGTATGGGTGCAAAATGGATTCAATCATCCTACACGCGTATTAGATGCCTGGACACCCACAAATACAAGTTCAACTATTCCTGCTTTGTCACTTAATAATGTGAATGATGAACTGAGAATGTCAACTTATTTCATTGAGCCGGGTCAATATTTAAAACTTAGAAACGTTCAGTTGGGATACAATTTTCCAAAAAGTTTCAGTTCAAAATTGGGAATGGAAAAATTTTATTTCTATGTAATGGGTGAGAATCTCATTATGATTAAAAGTAAAAAATTTACAGGGCCTGACCCGGAAAATCCGGATGGCAGTTCTTACAGCAATCCTTATGTAAGACCGCAGGTTTTCAAAGCAGGGTTGGAAATATCATTCTAATCAACTAATTATAAAGTTCAGCATTAAATACTCTTGTATAAATAAAAAAATTAAAATACATGAAAAAGATTATAAATTATATACTTTTCTCAGCAATTATTTTCTCCATCGCAGGCTGTAAAAAGTATTTGGATGTAACACCGCAAGGCGTGGTTACTGAAGACAACGTAAGCACACCGCAGACGATTGACGGGCTCGTAATTGCAGCCTACGCATGGTTACCGCATGAAGGTATTCTGAATCAAAAGCTGTCACCCTGGCTTGCTGATATAAAATCTGATGATGCCTATAAAGGTGGAGGTGGTATTGGCGACCAGATTCCCTGGTATCAATGGGAAGTTTTCTCGCTTAATACAGCCAGTACCGGAAATAATGACGGGATCTGGTACGGGCAATATGAAGGTGTTTCAAGATGCAATACTGCATTAAGAGCATTAAATAAAATTGACGAAACCTCCTACTCCAATAAAAATGAAAGAATTGCAGAAATGCGTTTTTTAAGAGGCTACTTTTTTTTAGATCTGAAAAAATGGTATAAATGGATTCCTTATTTTGATGAAAACGCAACTAATGACTCAATAGCAAAAATTCCTAACCATCCTGATACAGCAAAAAATGATTTGTATATATGGCAGAATATTTATAATGATTTTGCAGCTGCTTCAAATGTTTTACCTGCTACGCAATCTGATTTTGGGCGTCCGACAAAATATGCTGCTGAGGCCGAAATGCTCCAATGTTTAATGTGGATGGCTTATGAAGAAGATAAAAATAATAATGTGGTAAACATCAATAAAGACAGGCTAACGCAGGCTTTACCGTTAGCGGATGATATTATTAATAGCGGGCAATACAGCCTTGCCCCTGATTTTGCGATAAACTTCTCTTTTGCTTACGATAATAAATCACCTGGATCCATTTTTGAGTGGCAATATTCGCATGATGATGGCACACCAAATGGCAATTTAAATGGCGGTACCCCTTTAAATGCACCGTGGTGGCCCCCTTATTTTAGCTGCTGCGATTTTCATAAAGCGTCTTATAATATGGTAAATGCATTCAGGGTTGATGCTAATGGACTTCCGCTTTTTGATAACTTCAATGATGCTGAAATAACCAACGAGAAAACCTACTTTTCAAATAATAATTGGGATCCACGTATTGGCCATACAGTTGCGATTCCAGGACTCCCATGGAAATATCAACAAGACCTTCTGTTTGATAGCAGCGGCGCAAGGGATCCGAACAACTATGGCTATTTTAACTCCCTGAAAGAAAATGTTGAATCAACTTGCCCCGGACTGGTAAATCTCTTCTGGATGTGGAATTCAAAAAATGTAATAGCCATCAGGTACGACAGGATTTTGCTGTTCAAAGCTGAAATACTGATCCAGTTGGGAAGAGATGCCGAAGCCTTGCCCATCATTAATCAGATTAGGCAACGGGCAGCAAATAGTACCGGCCAATTAAAGTTTGCTAATGGCGCTCCCACATTACCCTATAAAATAGCCCTTTATCAGGATGGTGTCAATTGTACCTGGTCACATGATTTTGCATGGAAAGCATTAATGTGGGAGGACAGACTTGAGTTTGCCATGGAAGGCGAAAGATGGTATGACTTGGTGCGCTGGGGAATTGCAGGGTCTACCTTAAATGCCTACTTTGCAAAGGAGTATCCACGTGGTCGCTCGTGGATGAAGGATGGGCATTTCACATCCGGGCGTGATGAATTCATGCCAATACCACAACCTCAAATGAATTATTCTTATGGAGTTTATAAACAGAATATCGGTTATTAGGTGAGAATACAGATTAATTGATTTGAATCGTAAAAAAATGAAAATGCAAATGCTGATTATTTATTCGTTTACTGAGAAATCAGGTTTGGAATTTAAAATGAGTGAAAATCTCTAATATAAAATTGTGATTGTTTATTAATTTTAATTTGTTTTTATGCATGATACCGCTCAAATGATTTATCCTCGTTTAATTGTAGGAATTTGGAGTTACATTCAATTTTTATTTTTACTTTTTTATAGGCGGGTATATCTATCGAAGGATTAGCGTCGTATGTTCTAATAAACCAGGTAATGTGAAGCTCCATAAAAGATTGACGACACTTTCAAATGAACCAAATCAAATAACAATTAATAGAATTTTCTGTAAAAAATTACTAACGTTTAAAATCAACAATTATGAAAAAAAAATTATTCCCTTTTCTCTGTATCTGTTTTTTTATTTCCGCTACGGCACTTGCTCAAGGGAAATTCAATGGTATTGAATCTAATATGAGTAATATTTACAGGCTGTCTGATGCAAAAACACGCTCCATTAGCCCTGAAAATTTTACAGGAGCAAAAGGCCAGGGCGGGATGGCAACAGAAGGAACCGGCAAAAACGCTTCTAGAGACCTCGGTCAAGGATGGAAAGTGAGCCCCAGCGTTGTGATCAAAGCTCATACTACATTTAATGTAGCAGAAATTGACGGCCCGGGATCCATTCAACATATATGGATGACACCAACGGGAAACTGGCGCAATTCAATCCTTCGTTTTTATTGGGACGGAGAAACAACACCATCCGTTGAAGTACCAGTCGGTGATTTCTTTTGTATGGGTTGGGGGCAATATTCTCCTTTGCAATCACTTGCCGTATGCGTGAACCCGGGCAGTGCATTTAATTGTTACTGGCCTATGCCTTTTAGAAAAAAATGCAGGATTACCATGGAAAATATTGATGATAAAGACATGGTTTTATATTACCAGGTTGATTATACATTAACCGAGGTGCCATCTGATGCAGCGTATTTTCATGCACAGTTTCGCCGCATAAATCCTTTGCCTTACAAAGGTGTTTATACATTGGTGGATGGAATAAAAGGAAAAGGCCAGTATGTGGGCACTTATATCGCCTGGGGCGTTCATAACAATGGATGGTGGGGCGAAGGCGAGATTAAATTTTATATAGATGGCGACACAAAATATCCTACTATCAATGGAACCGGAACTGAGGATTATTTTTGCGGCTCCTATGATTTTGATACAAGGAAGAAAAATGCAGCGGGAGTAGAGGAAGTAAATTATACTGAATTTACCACGCCTTATTCCGGACTTTGCCAGGTTATAAAAGGTGATGGACATTACCAGGTACAGCAGCGGTTTGGTTTGTATCGCTGGCATATTACAGACCCTATACGTTTCGAAAAAGATCTTAAAGTTACTATCCAGGCGCTCGGATGGCGGAGCGAAGGACGGTATCTGCCTTTACAAGATGATATCGCATCTACTGTTTTTTGGTACCAGGCAGAACCACATAACACATTTCCTGCATTGCCAAATAAAGATGGATTAGAAGTAAATTAAGCCGATTGCAGAAAACTCAGTAATTTAAACGATTAAATATAGAACTGAAATATGAATGGTAAAGTTTCTCTAAAGGATGTTGCAAAATATCTTGGAGTTTCAACAGCATTGGTCTCTTATGTAATTAATAATAAAGAAAAAGAGGCACGGGTAAGTGAAAAGATGGCAAAAAAAATCCGGAGCGCTGTTGTCAAACTCAATTACCAGCCTAACCAGATTGCAAAAAGTTTAAAAAGCGGTAGGTCAAATACAATTGGTTTAATCGTGGCTGACATTTCGAATCCTTTCTTTTCAAGTATAGCAAGAATTATAGAAGATGAAGCAAGGAAACAAGGTTACATAGTTATTTTCGGGAGCAGCGATGAAAGTGCGGAAAAATCCCAGGACCTGCTAAATGCTTTCCAAAACCGACAGGTAGATGCTTTTATAATTGCGCCGGTGGAAAATACTGAAAAACAGATAAAGGCATTACAGAAAACCGGGATGCCTGTTGTATTAATTGATCGTTATTTTCCAACCATTCAGGTGGACAATGTGCATATTGATAACTTTCAGGCAGCGTACAACGCAGTTGAGCATTTGATAAATAATGGACGAAGAAAAATAGCTATGATGGCGTACGATACCAACTTGCCACACATACAGGAAAGGAAAAATGGTTATAAAGCTGCTTTAAGAGCGCATGGGATAAGATTCAAAAAAGAGTGGCTTATGGAAGCTTCCTATCAAAATATTGAAAAAGATGTAGCCGATAAGATGAATGAAATGTTGTTCCCTGACTTAAAGGTGGACGCTTTCTTCTTTGCAACAAATACGCTTGCAGTGGAAAGCTTAAAGATAATTAACCAATCAGGAATTAAAGTTCCTGATAAGCTTGCCATTATTGCGTTTGATGAAAGTGATGCTTTTGACTTCTTTTATTCCCCACTTTCGTATGTAAGCCAGTCGCTCGAGGATATGGGTAAAGGCGCTGTAAATTTGGTAATCGAAAGAATTAAGGATCATAGTAAAAAATACACAAATCTTATTATTAAAGAAAAGTTGGTATTGCGAAAAAGTTGTGGCACTAAAACCAAATAACAAACCCTAACAAATGTATTTCGAAAAAACTCAACAAACAGTAAACAGACTTTTAATTCATATTTCATATTTTACTTTTCCAGGAAAAAGGGTTAATTGTAATTCTAATTAAATAATAAAAAATATACTATGGTAAAAAATATTATTTCTTTCCTTATAATAATAATTATGATTTCGTCATCATGTAATAATTCCAGTCAGAAAAAATCGTCAGATGGCAATGCAACGGATTCATTAAAGCAAGGAAGCTTTGTATATGACCTGCATTTTTTAAAACAGCATGACGACAGTGTCGTGGTTTTAAGCAATGATTCAGGTAAAGCCCAGGTAATAGTATCGCCAAAATACCAGGCAAAAGTTTTTACATCAACTGCCGATGGCGATTTAGGACAAAGTTTTGGTTGGGTCAATTACAAAGCATTTTCAGGAACTGCGGATGCACACATGAACGCGTATGGTGGTGAAAATCGTTTTTGGCTCGGCCCGGAAGGGGGAAAATTTTCATTGTTCTTCAAACCGGATTCATCAATGGTTTTTGCCAACTGGAAAACACCCACCCCATTCGACACTGACCCGTGGAATGTGGTCAATGAAAACGGCAAATCAGTTACTATGCATAAGAACATGCAATTAACAAATTACAAGGGAACAGAACTATACTTGTCCGTAGAACGCTCTGTAAAAATTCTCACTAATGCTGAGATTGCAGAAAGAATAGGTCTTGCATTAGACACCTCAGTAAAAGCAGTTGCTTATCAAACAGACAACATAATTACTAACACCGGCGAAACCGCATGGACAGAAGCCACCGGTATGCCGGTCATCTGGATGCTGGATATGTTTACACCTTCTCCGACAACAGTCATTGTTGTTCCCTATAAAAAATTATCAGGAGAACCATTCCATAAAGTGGTAACATCTGATTACTTTGGGCAGATTCCGCCGGACAGGCTGAAGCATAATGATGATATGTTATTTTTGAAGGCTGATGGGAAAAGCCGGGGTAAATTGGGGGTTGTGCCAACCTACGCAAAGCCTTTTGTAGGCAGTTACGATCCAGAGCATAAAGTGCTTACCATTCTCATGTTTGATTTGGATTCATCTGCAAAGTACTTAAATCAGGAATGGAATACTACCAAACCAACTTTTTCTGGTGATGCGGTGAACTCGTACAATGACGGGCCATTAGCTGATGGAACACAAATGGGGCCCTTCTATGAAATGGAAAGTGTGTCACCGGCAGCATTTTTAAAACCCGGCGAGTCCCTTTCTCACAAACATGCGGTGTTCCATTTTACCGGCGATGAGAAAGGGCTGGATGCAATAGCGCAAAAATTACTTGGCGTATCCCTTGAGAATATTCAAAAAGAATTTTAAAATAAATAAAAAATTATAAAGATGGGTCAAAAAAATAATTATCCAAAAATAGGAATAAGGCCAATCATTGATGGCCGTTTAGGAGGTGTGAGAGAATCTCTTGAAGAAACCACAATGAAGATGGCTCAAAACGTGGTCGCTCTATTTGAAAAAGAATTAAAATATCCGGATGGAACACCGGTTGAGTGTGTAATTGCAGAAACTTGTATTGGTGGAGTCTATGAAGCCTCTCTTTGCGCAAAAAAGTTTGAAACAAATAATGTGGGAGTTTCTCTTTCAGTTACGCCCTGCTGGTGCTACGGTAGTGAAACGATGGATATGAATCCTATTTTGCCCAAAGCCATCTGGGGCTTTAATGGAACTGAGCGCCCTGGCGCGGTTTACCTTGCTGCAACCTTAGCTGCACACAATCAATTTGGTTTACCGGCTTTCGGTATATACGGAAAAGACGTACAGGATCTTGGCGATGAAAATATTCCGGAAGATGTAAAAGAAAAATTGTTATCGTTTGCAAAAGCCGGGTTAGCAGTAGCCA
>JBDTGD010000116.1:0-2802 GCA_039937595.1 Ginsengibacter sp.
ACCGGAACCTGCTTCGCAGAAACCGGGAATATGGTAACCTGTGTTGATATTGATAAAGAAAAAGTAGCAAAATTGTCTTCGGGAAAGATCACCATTTTTGAACCGGGGCTTGAAAAACTTTTTCAGAGAAACAGCAAAGAGGGGCGTTTGCAATTCTCTACCTCTCTTGAGGATGGAATTAAAAATGCAAAAGTAGTTTTCCTGGCATTGCCTACACCTCCTGATGGAGATGGTTTTGCTGATCTGAAATATGTTTTGAAAGTTGCAAAAGATATCGGCAAACTTTTAAAGAAAGGTAATTATAAGGTAATTATTGATAAAAGTACCGTTCCTGTTGGTACTGCTGAAAAAGTGCATCAGATTATTTTGAAAAGCGCCGCTGAAGCGGGTATTGAGAATGCGGAAAAATTATTTGATGTAGTGAGCAATCCTGAATTTTTGCGTGAGGGAGTTGCCGTAGATGATTTTATGAAACCTGACCGCGTCGTGATCGGCACATCCTCAGAAAAAGCCAAAAAGATTTTAGGGGAATTATATGCGCCCTACGTGCGCCAGGGAAATCCTGTTATCTACATGGATGAAAAATCTGCAGAACTTACAAAATACGCTGCGAACTCATTTCTGGCTGCTAAAATTTCATTTATGAATGAGATAGCACAATTATGCGAAAGATTAGGTGCTGACGTAGATATGGTAAGAAAAGGAATCGGCAGCGATGAGAGAATCGGAAGAAGGTTCTTATTTCCAGGCATAGGATATGGAGGAAGCTGTTTTCCTAAAGATGTAAAGGCATTATCAAAATCTGCACAACAGGTTGATTATAACTTCAAAATTCTGGAAGCTGTGATGGACGTGAACGAAAAACAGAAAGTGCATCTTTTGCCTAAAATAAAATCCTATTTTAAAAATGATCTTAAAGGAAAAAAAATTGCATTGTGGGGATTAGCTTTCAAACCCAACACGGATGATATCCGCGAGGCCCCTGCTTTAAGGATAATAGAAGAATTAATTAGCGATGGTGCATCTATAACAGCTTACGATCCTGAAGCGATGCATAATGTAAAAAGAGAAATTGGCGATAAAGTAATTTATGCAGAAAACCAATATGACGCTTTGAAAGATGCAGATGCATTGGTAATTGCAACGGAGTGGAGTGAGTTCAGAACGCCCGATTTCAATAAAATAAAATCGCTGCTAAAGAACAATGTCATTTTTGATGGGAGAAACCTTTTTGAATTAAACCAGATGAAAGAAGTTGGATTTCACTATGAAAGTGTGGGAAGGGCGATGGTAAGAATTGAAAATTAAAAATTAAAAGTTGAATAGAAACTATATGAAAATAGATACTTTGGCTTCACAAAAAGACCGGATTCTGATCACGGGTGCTGCGGGCTTCTTAGGCTCCCACCTATGCGATAGGTTCATCAAAGAAGGAATGCATGTGATTGGAATGGATAACCTGATCACGGGAGATTTAAAAAATATTCAACATCTTTTTAAGCTGGAGAATTTTGAATTTTATAATTGCGATGTTTCAAGATTTATTCATGTGCCCGGCAAACTTGATTATATTTTGCATTTCGCTTCTCCGGCAAGCCCGATAGACTATTTGAAAATTCCGATCCAAACTCTAAAGGTTGGTTCACTTGGAACACACAATTGTTTGGGATTGGCGCTTTCCAAAAAAGCAAAAATATTAGTCGCTTCTACCAGCGAGGTGTATGGCGATCCATTGGTGCATCCGCAAACAGAAGACTATTGGGGAAATGTAAACCCAATAGGACCGCGGGGCGTTTATGATGAAGCAAAACGATTCCAGGAAGCTATCACCACTGCTTATCATACATTTCATGGATTGGATACCAGGATCGTAAGAATATTCAACACGTATGGACCAAGAATGCGGCTAAACGATGGCCGGGCATTGCCTGCTTTTATCGGACAGGCCCTGCGCGGCGAAGACCTGACTGTATTTGGCGATGGCAGCCAGACGAGAAGTTTTTGTTATGTAGATGATTTGGTAGAAGGAATTTATCGTTTGCTTATGAGTGATTATTCGCTTCCGGTAAATATTGGAAATCCGGATCAGATTACTTTAAAAGATTTTGCGGAGGAAGTAATCAAACTCACCGGAGCAAAGCAAAAAATAATTTACAAACCGTTGCCCCAGGATGACCCGAAACAACGTCAACCGGACATTTCGCGGGCAAAAAAGCTTTTGAACTGGGAACCAAAGGTAAACCGGGCAGAAGGTTTAAAAATTACTTATGATTATTTCAAATCATTGCCCGAAGAAGATTGGTATAAATTACCCAAGGAATTTGAAAGCAAGAGATGACGGAGAGAGATGAGTGATCAGTGATGAGTTATCAGTGTCTCGAATCATGCTTAGAACCTTTCTGCCATTAGACAAGACAGGCTCGTGTTTAAAATCAAAAATCGTATAATAAAAAAGAAAATAATGTACCAGGAATTAATCGATAAAAAAAAGAAACTCGCCGTAATCGGCTTAGGTTATGTAGGCCTGCCGATAGCACTGGAATTTGCTAAGAAAATTTCTGTCATTGGGTTCGATGTCAATGCTGGAAGAATAAAAATGATGGAGAATGCTATTGATCCCAGCAATGAATTGGAAGCATCCGCTTTTGATGGCTGCGACATCGAATTTACCAATAGCCTTGATAAACTCCGCGAAGCCAATTTTTTTATTGTGGCTGTACCTACGCCGGTGGACAAGCACAACGTCCCTGATCTTACGCCCGTTAAAAGAGCAAGTGATACCATTGGAAAAGTTGTGAAAAA
>JBDTGD010000117.1:0-3825 GCA_039937595.1 Ginsengibacter sp.
AATTAATGATAAAGTGTTAACTTTAAATTTGAAAATGTTTACTTCAATATCCTTAGTAAAAACAAAGAAATTATTTTCATAGAAAGGACAAGACTATAAGCAAAGGATACTATTTTTTCAAAAGACTAAAAAGCGGAAAACATTTTGCTAAGCGTGTTTGGACAAAAGTTATAAATGTTTTAATACATAAGTTAAGTCCCAATTTCGACTCACAGAAAGTTCAAGATGCTCCCCATTCTTATTGACACCCAAAGAATTTCTTCACAAAATCATCCTTTTTAGAAACCGTTAGTTTTCATGATGCCCCGATGTCATATCATTTGGGAGAGAAAGAATTGACTTTTAGATTCATGTCCAACATGTGAATGTTGTTGTAAGGAATTGGCGAAAAGGAGTTCCATCAAATGTAAAAAAACAGAAGCCGTATTTAATCGTAGATAATCTTCGAAATTGTAAATTTTTTACATTTTAAAGCAGGGAGTTTGGAAGATGACAGAAAATTAAATGGTGCTAAGTATTCTTAATTACAAAAAAGTTTTTAAATGCTCATCAACAATTTCCTTTTCCAAGATGATTTGGTAAATAAATTGTATCTCCCCAACAGGAGTTTGGTGACTATAGCGAATACAAAAGATTTATTAGCAACAAACACGGAATTTATACGCTTTGAGGAAAAAAAAGAAAAGTATACCTGGGCACATCCCGATGAAATATACTTTATAGCAAGCGCCGATCATTATGTAAAAACCCTGATTAACTGCGATGATAATTTAAAATGGATGTCCAGGCATAACACTATTAAAGACATGCTTGCTATTTTACCGGTAAAAAATTTTATTCGTCTCAATAAGTTCTACCTGCTTAATCTGAATTATTTTTCTCACATCGATGAAGGTGAGAAACTTCTTTATTTTACCAATGGATTTACGATAGACATTCCCCACCGGATATCCCCGTTTTTACGCCGCTTACTAAAAAGCACCCATACGTGAAATGCACTTTACGAAAAAATGCTTGTTAATGGCTTCCTGTGATTATACTTTCGGGTTTAATTATACTTTTCAGCTATAAAAAAAACTACGCTCCAATCCTGTAAATGATCAATAATAAATCATTGAAATAAATAACAAGGAATAAGTCAAAAATCCATTTTGCAATTGGCTTTATGCAGCAAGCAAATAAAAAGAGTAAGCGCCCGGAAAGCCGAAAAGGGACATTAGAGTAGGCAAAATTAAATTTTATTTATTATGAGCGGAATTTGGAAAGGGCTGACGCATCAGCCCACATTTAATGCAAGCACTATGTTGCTTTTAACGGATGGTACCATTATGTGCCAGGAATCCGGCGGTATTAACTGGCATCGTCTTACACCCGATTCGGGTGGTGATTATATAAATGGGACATGGAGCGCTCTCGCTCCCATGATTAATACAAGACTTTATTTTGCATCTGCGGTTTTACGTGACGGTCGCGTCATTGTTTGCGGGGGCGAATATAGTAATGCCGGAAGCGAGACGAATAAGTGTGAAATTTATAATCCTCTTACGGATTCGTGGACTGCAATACCGGCGCCGGCCGGGTGGACAAATATTGGAGATGCCGCCTGTTGTGTTCTGCCTGATGGGCGTTTCCTGATGGGTTATTACAACGGGACCAAAACTGCCATCTTTGACCCTGTAGTTAATACATGGAGCTCCGGCCCAAATAAAGGCGATTCAGCTTCTGAAGAAACGTGGACTTTATTACCGGATGAAACCGTATTGGCTGCACAATGCGTTAACCATCCACATTCGGAGAAATATGTTATCGCAGCCAATAACTGGGTTACTGCTGGTAGTATACCGGTTGATCTGGTAGAAGCCTCATCTATTGAAATAGGCCCTGCATGCCTGATGCCAGATGGAAGAGTTTTTTGTGTAGGCGCTACAGGTAAGACGGCTATTTACACTCCGCCAACTATTGCCAGCGCCGCAGGAACATGGACAGCAGGCCCTGACATTCCCAAAGTAGGCGGCGTAACTATCGGTGCAAAAGATGCACCTGGATGTCTAATGCCGAATGGCAAAGTATTATTTGTTGGCGGCCCGGTTGATGGCGTTTCGGGTCATTATCTCTCACCCACCTATTTCTATGAGTTTGACGGTGCATCCATATACAGAGTATCAGACCCTGTCAACTCAAGTAATGTCCCTTATGGCGGCAGAATGATGTTGACTCCTTCGGGCCAGGTATTGTTTGCCAGCGGTTCAGAGTCAATTTATTGTTATGTTCCGGGCGGCTATCCCGATGAATCATGGCGGCCGGCAATTACCAGCATACCTTACCTTGTAAGACATGGCCATTCTTATACACTTCATGGACGTCAAATAAACGGATTATCACAGGCAGTGGCCTATGGAGATGACGCATCTTCAGCGACCAATTATCCAGTTGTAAGGTTGAGAAATACATCTACAGGGAAAGTTTATTTCTGTAGAACATTTGACCATAGTACCATGGGAGTTAATACAGGTACAATTATTCATTCTACTAATTTTTATGTTCCTTTCGGGGTGCCTTTTGGTTCTTATGAGATAACCTTAATTGCGAACGGAATAAGCTCCTATAGCCATTACATTTATATTTGGGATATAATCTGGTGGCCACCGAATATTAAGGTGTTTGAGCAATATGAGATATGGAATCAATTGATTGGAAGCCTTGCTGATGGCCCGTTGTGGGTATTAGGGCCTAACGGCCCGATTCCCGTGGATCCCTGGGGCCCCAAGTATGCAAAGCAGGCAAACGAAGCCCGCACGATGGTTTTGAAGGGCCTACGCGACTTGCAAAAACTTGGATCAGGAATACACGAACAAAGGATAAAACAAAGTGCATTAGTCCCCCCGGCTCTGGATGATGACACGGAAGATGATGATGATAAAGAGAAAAACGCAAAACGCAAGCCTACCAAATTATCAGGGAAAAAGGTGTAAATTAACGAGTAAGAACAAAGGTAATCCGTCAAAGAATTATTGCTTTGGCGGATTTTTTTTTGAATGTCTTGTATGCCAAAGAATTTCATTGCGAATTATCCTGTTACGATTTAATTTTTCACAATTTCGATCTGGATTTAAAAAAATTATAATTCGGTGTTTCCAATGCATTATAAAAATACGACCAATAACAACCTGGCATAAGACAGAAAAATAGATTTCTGAATTGCCATTAATTTTTGGGGATAAAATCTTTGTATATGTATATTAATGATTACTTGTTAAGCGATGATGTAACAAATAAATTGCATTCCGCCAACAGGAGTTTACTAACGGTTTCTAATACAACCGGTACATTGGCACAAGCATTGAATTTATCCGTTTTGAAGAAAAAAAAGAAAGTTACGCCTGGGCGAATCCTGATGAAATATACTTTGCATTAAGTGCCGACCATTATGTAAAAAAACTTGTCAATTGCGATAAAAAAATGAAATGGATGACGAGGCACAGTACTCTTAAAGAATTGATTGATATTTTACCGGCAGGGAATTTTATTCGTCTCAATAAATTCTATCTGCTTAATCTGAATTATTTTTCTTACATCAATGAAATTCAAAAACTCCTTTATTTTGAAAATGAGTTTTCCATAGTGATTCCCCACCGGATATCTCCCTTTTTACGCCACTTACTAAAAAGCACCCATACGTGAAATGCGTTTTACGAAAAAGCGCTTGTTAATGGGTTGGTGTGTTTATAATTTAGTGTGCTGTATGCCTTTTGTATGTAAACCTTAAAAAATAATTGTATGTCAAACGAAATAACAACCAGTTTTGCAATTGCACTGGAACCAAGC
>JBDTGD010000118.1:0-1941 GCA_039937595.1 Ginsengibacter sp.
AGAGCGATAGACGAAAAAGAATTTATTGAAGAAAAGACTTTCCTGGATGTTCAGAAAAAAAGAGCCTCCACAAAAAAAGGAATTGCTTTTAGGTTTAGTTGTCGTTTCACTTTTGAAAATAAACTAATCCTGAATTATGTTGGTGAAGATTCTTATGTAATAGATTTTGATGAAGTGATCGATGAACATGAATTGCTCACTATGGTTAGGAATTCATTTTCAAAATTCAAGGATAAATTCGATTTAAGAAAATTGGCCACAGTACTTCAAAACAGGTCGCTAAGGCCTTTAGATGAATCTATGATCAATATTGCATCCATGCTGCCTCTTCTTGTTTAGTTCATAAAACAAAATACAAAGAGAGAGAATAATTAATTCATTACTATAGAGGAATAACATTTTCCATTCAGTGATTTGAATCACTGCTGTCATGATTGTTCTAATTATTATTCAGAGACCATAATTTTATTTTTGAAAAAAAATTTATTTGATACGCCTGGTGTCTTTGAATCAATATTCATTTGTTCAATTTTAAGCAAAACTAACCAGGTATTTAAAAGCTATGCATTAGAGACTGCCTGCAAAGGCAGGGTAACTTTTAAAATAGAATATTATTCTTATTACTTCAATATACTACCCCAGATTTCAAGGTATTTGATGAAGATGGGCTGATAACATTAGGCGAAGAAGGATTTAAATTAAACGCAAGCGGCCGCTAATACCTGAGAAATATGTGCAAGGCTTTTGATCTGGAATGGTGGCAAACTGAGACAAAAGTAGGGGGAATATTAAGTAGATCGGTATAGAAGCCGTCCTGTAAATCTTTTTCTAAAAATAAACCTCTCATGATTTTTCAAGAATTATCTATCATCCGAAAATCATAAAACAAGGAAAAATCTTTTATTAAAAAAAGTAAGGAAAAATCTTAAAAGACATAATAATACAGGGCATTTGTTTGTTTACTCTGGGAGTTGTACTTCGTCTGCACATTATTGTTATAATCCCTGAATGTCATCTATCTTTTACTGGAAAGCCAAAGAAAAGTGCAAAGAGAAATAAGAATACGGCCTATTTGTTTGTTTACTATGGTAATTTATTTACGTTTATTGATGACTGTGATAGGGCTGCTTTTTTATTTTCCTTCATTCACAGGGCTCCCATTCAACAGATGAATCCAGATAAAAGTCATCAGATCGTCATTTTTTGAAATAGATTCCTTTTGGCTCCAATATTGTGGCTGAAATCAAATATGAATCCATGCTAATCATTTTTTTTTTATGATTTGCATAATATTCAGTTTCCCAGGCCCACCGAACTTCCTCATTATTTTTAAATCAAGTAAATTTTTTAGTTATGAAAAAGAAAAACAGTTCATCTGAATTCTTAAGGATTGTTGCCATCGCTATCTTTTTATTAATTAGTTGCATTTTTTCTCACGCCCAATCTAACTCCTGGCCGGTTCCCAACGATGCAGTAAACGTAAAAAATCCCGAAGCCAGCGACGCAACTTCTATAAAAAACGGTCAAACCTTATACCAAACATATTGTGCTCCCTGTCATGGTAGTAAAGGGAAAGGCGACGGGCCGGCATCAGCATCACTAAACCCAAAACCCGCCGACCATACTTCGGCAATGGTTCAGGCAGAATCTGATGGAACTCTTTATTATAAGATATCAGAAGGGCACGCGCATACTGCTATGCCTCCATTTAAGGCAGTTTTACATCCAGATCAACGATGGGCTATCATCAATTACATGAGAACACTTGCAAAGAAGTCCAAATAAACCAATCATTCAAACTTTATATCAAATGTTATGAAACCTCTATACAAATTAATCCAGGGATTGGTATCGATCTGCCTCTTCCTGTTGCTTTCCAATGTTTCTAAAGCCCAGAACACTACCACTGTTGTTGACTCTTCTCTTTTGGATAGAGTAAAC
>JBDTGD010000119.1:0-5174 GCA_039937595.1 Ginsengibacter sp.
ATTGAGCAAAACCCTTTAATGAGAAGGCATCAGAAAAAGGTTGCGATACGTAACGCCGAAAATGATAGAAATTTCAAGATCCAAATGTTGAATAAAAAGTATTTCGGTCAGTTTCCCAATAGTTATGGAAGAAGATAAATTTCAGTAGTTGGCTATTTATTACAACCCGCAAACGCGGGGTTGTTCTTTTATATTACATTCTTTAATTATTTTATTGCTAGTAAACCAACAAAAAATAGGCATTCTTATTTCAATTTATGACGCTTCGTTGCACCTCGATTACGCCGGTGGAGATTTTAATTAATTATGAGAAAAACCAATTTTTTAAGCTGTTTCTATTATTCTGTGAAAAGATTGGAGAAATAAAAGTCTTATCCGGAGTATTATACATTTAATTTTCTCTATACGATTTCGATTATAAGCACGCCTTTAAGGTAAACAGACATAACCCTACTTTTATACCAGGGGCCCAACTGAGGCTGACTTTAGGAGCTAAACCGAGAAATTCATTACGGCTTTTCGGGAGTTAATTTATACTTATATTTTATTACCTTTGCACTCCCAAAATAAAAATTTGGAGGTATTTTATTTTAAAAATTATTAACCAAATGCTGATAAACAGGATCCTGTAATATGGATACAGCAATAAAAAATTTACCTGTTACTGCATAATGGATACAGAAAATAAAGAAAACAAAGCTGAAGAGCAGGAAGTAATCGCCGAAACCAGGCCACAAGGTGGTATTGAAGGTGTTCCCTTTCCTGAATTTCCTGAAACCGAATCTACAGTAGCCGCTGCTGAGCCTCAGCCTACAGAAGTTGAGATTCAACAAGAAGCGCTTTCAACTGCTCATGACGATTTCGACTGGAGTGTTGACAAAAGAAATGTCACCTATTATGACGAAGCAGAAAGAGAAAAGTATGACCAGGTTTACGACAAAACCTTCAAACAGATCAACGACAACGAAATGGTGAACGGTACTGTAGTTGCCATGACTAAAACAGATGTTGTTATCAATATTGGTTTTAAAAGTGATGGATTGGTAGGACTAAATGAATTCCGAGATATCCCCGATCTTAAAGTAGGTGATGAAGTGGAAGTAATGGTAGCAGAAAAAGAGGATAAAGATGGCAACCTTCATCTTAGCCGCAAGCAGGCTCGCACTACACGCGCATGGGAAAAGATTGTAGATATGCACAAAACAGGCGAAATTGTTACAGGTCTTGTTACCAGCAAAACAAAAGGTGGTCTTATTGTGGACGTTTTTGGTATGGAAACATTCTTGCCAGGTTCACAAATAGATGTGAAACCAGTTACAGATTACGATCAGTTCGTAGGAAAAACAATGGAATTCAAAGTGGTAAAAATCAATGAAGCCATTAAGAACGCAGTCGTTTCACATAAAGCGCTTATCGAAAGTGACATTGAGCAACAACGTGCTGAAATTATCGGTAAACTCGAAAAAGGCCAGGTACTGGAAGGAACCATCAAAAATATCACAGACTTTGGTGCATTTCTTGACCTTGGCGGCTTAGACGGCTTACTTTATATTACTGACATCAGCTGGGGACGTATCAACCATCCGGGCGAAGTTTTGAAACTCGATCAGAAACTAAATGTGGTTGTTCTCGATTTTGATGATGATAAAAAACGTATCAGCCTCGGCTTGAAACAATTAACACCACATCCTTGGGATACATTGCCTGAAAATATTAAAGAAGGCGAAATAGTAAAAGGAAAAGTAGTAAACATAGAAGACTACGGAGCATTCCTCGAAATCTATCCTGGAGTAGAAGGGTTAGTGCATGTAAGTGAAATTACATGGGCTAATACACCGATCAATGCAAAAGAATTCTTTAAACTAGGGGATGAATACCAGGCTAAAATTGTAACGCTCAGCAAAGAAGATCGCAAAATGAGTCTTTCTATCAAACAAATGACAGAAGATCCATGGAACACTATTGAAGTTAAGTACCCTGAAGGAAGCAAACACAAAGGATTAGTTAAGAACATTACTCCTTATGGAGTGTTTGTTGAGCTTTCTCCCGGCATCGGAGGCATGATTCATATAAGCGACCTCAGCTGGTTGAAACGTTTCAATAACCCTAATGAATACACGAAAGTCGGCGAAAGTATTGATGTCATTATCATGAGCATTGATAAAGAGAACCGTAAACTTCAGTTGGGTCATAAACAAATTGAGGAAGATCCATGGAACTCTCTCGAAGAGACTTTCCCTGTAGGAAGTGTGCATGAAGGAACGGTTACCCGCCGCGATGACAAAGGCGCTACTGTTCAGCTTCCATACGGATTGGAAGGATTTGCTCCTGCCCGCCATCTTCGCCGTGAAGATGATAAGCTGATTGGCCTGGATGAAGTTGCACAATTTATGGTAATTGAATTTGACCGTAATGATAAAAAAATCATTCTGAGCCACAGCCGCATCTGGGAAAAAGAAAAAGCAGATGAGAAGAATGCCCAGTTGAATGAAAAAAGAGCAGATGCTGAAAATACCAAAAAGGTTGTAAAGAATATTCAAAGCAAAGTTGAAAAAACAACATTAGGCGACCTCGGTGTTTTGGCTGATCTGAAAAAGAAAATGGATAATGAATCTACATCTACCCAGCCAAAAGCTAAAACTGAAGTAGCTGCTTCGGTAGAGGCGAAAGAAACATTGCCTGCTATAGCTAAAGTAACTGCTCCTGCAGAAGCTAAAGAAGTAGCACCTGCTGAAACAAAAACAGATGCGCTTGCAGAGACTAAGAATGAAGCACCTGCTGAAACTGAAGTTGCCGCCAAAAAAGCACCTGCCAAAAAGAAAAAAGAGGAAGAAGAAGATGAAGCAACAGCAGATTCAAAAGCAGCTCAGGAGAAAAAGGCAGATGCACCAAAAAAAGAGGTGAAGGCAGAAAAGGCTAAAGATGATGAAGTGAAAGATGAAGATTCAAAAGAGGAAGATTCAAAAGAAGATAAAGAATAATCAGCTTTCAATTTTTTATAAATCCCGTTACAAGTTTTGTAGCGGGATTTTTTTTGGAATTGAGATGAATCAAATCTTCGTTTCTGATTATACGCGTCTTTCGCTTACTTTGTAAAAAAATAAATTTTGTATCCTGCGATTAGGGGTTAAAACTTAATCTAACTCAAATGTATAACAATAAAAAAGTCGTGGTGGTACTCCCGGCGTATAACGCCGCGCTTACGATGGAAAAAACTATCGCAGAAATTCCTATGGATGTTGTGGATGAACTGGTATTAGTTGATGATAACAGCACGGATAATTCGATAGAAGTAGCGCAGAATTTAGGAATAAAACATATAGTCAAACATGCAGAAAACAAAGGCTATGGTGGCAATCAAAAAAGTTGTTATGATAAAGCATTGGAATTAGATGCTGATATTATCATCATGCTGCACCCCGATTATCAATATACCCCAAAGCTTTTGTTGGCAATGATTTCGATCATCGGCAACGACTTGTATAAAGTGGTGTTTGCCAGCCGTATTTTGGGAAAAGGCGCTTTAAAAGGAGGAATGCCCATGTATAAATATATTGCCAATCGTATACTTACTCTTTTTCAAAATACACTGATGAATCAGAAGCTCTCGGAATACCATACCGGTTACCGTGCTTATCATAGAGAGGTACTTCAAAAAATAAACTACGGACAGAATTCTGATGATTTTATCTTTGATAATGAGATGATAGCGCAAATATTTTATAATGGGTTTGAAATAGCTGAGGTTACCTGCCCGACCAAATATTTCCAGGAGGCTTCTTCAATCAATTTAAGCCGGAGCATCACCTATGGACTCGGTGTATTGAAGGTTTCGGTGTTGTATTTTCTTACTAAAATAAAAATTTATAAATGGAAATTGCTAACCCAATAAATAAAAATCAAAGCAATCTATACCTTACAATAATTATTTTATCCGGTATTTTTTTCTTTATTCCGTTTTTGGGAAGAGTCCATCTCTTTGATTGGGACGAGATTAATTTTGCTGAGTCTGCACGCGAAATGATAGTTACCGGAAATTATCACAGGGTGCAAATCAACTTTCAGCCTTTTTGGGAAAAACCTCCTTTGTTCTTTTGGCTACAGGTGGCTGCCATGAAGGTATTTGGCGTTAATGAATTCGCGGCAAGATTCCCCAATGCGATTTTCGGTATCATTACACTCGTTACTTTTTTTCTTATCGGTAAAAAATATAAGTCGTCACGTTTTGGCTTTATCTGGGCTATCAGTTATCTCGGAACTTTTTTACCCCATCTATATTTTAAATCCGGCATTATCGATCCAATTTTTAATTATTTTATTTTTCTCTCTATTTACTTCATGTACAAAGACATTTCCGGGCAAGTCTTAAAAAATAAATATGTTTATCCTTCCCTGGCAGGGTTTTTTATTGGATTGGCGACGCTGACAAAAGGACCAGTAGGCTTACTCGTATTCCTCATTGCTTTCTTTGTATATTTCTTGTTTACAAGGTTCAAAAATTTTCCGGGCGTGAAAAAGATCCTATTGTTTATTTTCTTCTTTGCGGCGATTTGCCTGCTATGGTTCGGAGAAGAAATCATCAATAATGGCTTTTGGTTTTTAAAAGAATTCCTCACCTACCAGGCTGATCTTTTCCTGCATCCTGTAGCGAGCCACGGCGAACCGTTTTACTATCATTTCGTGGTGGTTTTTATCGGATGTTTCCCCATTTCTATAATTGCCTTGCCTATTTTTTTTGGTAAAAATGTGGATGGTAACAAAGATTTTTTAAGGTTAATGAAAATCCTTTTTTGGACGGTAATGATCCTCTTCAGTATTACCACAACTAAGATCGTTCACTATTCATCTCTTACTTATATGCCGCTCGCATTTATGGCTGCCTGCTATCTGGATTGGCTAATAGTAAAGCAACAAAAAATGAAGATTTCTCTTTTATTATTGATTGCTTTTATGGGTTTTGTTTTCTCATTTTTATTGGCTGCGCTTCCTTATGTGGCCAATCATCATGAATTGATCTTACCTTATTTGAAAGATCCTTTTGCTGCGTCAAGTTTGAATGTAACCGTCCACTGGAGCGGCTATGAAAGCTTTATCGGAATTTTATATTTTATCGCTGTCATTTTTGCTGTTGTCTTTTTCAGTAAAAAACAAAATTGGCGCGCATTGTTATTCAT
>JBDTGD010000120.1:0-5199 GCA_039937595.1 Ginsengibacter sp.
GGTCTATTTCGCTAACCAGGTTTTTCAGTTTTCTTATTTCCAAACGGGTAATTACAGTAAAAATAATATCACAATCGCTATGCAGGTCAAACTTTCCAGGTAAGAATCCCCTTTCTCCTTTATAAATAGTGATGCCACGTCCCATTTCATTCACTAGCCGGTCCTTTATGATTTCGCTTTTGCCGGAAATAATCGTCACGCCTACATAAGCTTCCAAGCCTTCTACCACATAATCTACTGTTTTAGTAGCTGTGAAATAGGTAAGCATTGAGTATAAAGACACTTCTATTCCAAAGCGAAAGGCCGCAATACTAAATATGACGATATTGATAGCAAGAATAATCTCCGTGATGGTGAAACTGGTTTTTTTCCAGGTATATAGGGCGAGTATTTCGATTCCATCGATGGCGCAACCAGCTCTCATCGTCAACCCTATACCCGCCCCAAGGAAGAAACCTCCAAAAATAGAAACCAATAATTTATCCGTGGTAATATCAAAATGCGGCAGAATCGTAAGAAAAAAACCGAGTAATAAAATACAAAAAAATGTCTTTAAGGCGTAATTAAAATTAATTGCATATACGCAAATGACAATAAACGGAAGATTGGCGAGTATGATCACAAAGGCAAGATTGAAATGATATATTTCATGTATCAGCAGTGAAATACCAGTGATACCTCCATCAAAAAATCCATTTGGAACCAGGAAACCTTTAAGTGAGAATGCGGCTAAAACCGATCCTATTAATATGAACAAGCCATCACCAATCCAATCATATATCATCTCTGCCCTCTTTTCAGGCTTTTTTTCGATGACAGATCTTTTCTTAAGTTGCGCTAATGTTTTAACAAGGTTTGTGTTCAGCTTTTTCTGAGCAGTTCCCGTGAAATAATGATGCGCTTCTACAAATTTTATTTCTTCTTTTCTCCACTCCTCCCTGTCCTTTACAAACCCCGCCTCATGCAATTCTTTGTAAAGTCTATTCGCATTTATAAAATATTTATCAGTGCCCATATAATACAGGTCGGCATCACAAAGAATCTCTGCCAGCTTATTCTTAGGCATTTGTGGTATTTTGGTCGACAAAATAATCGAACAAATTTCTTCAATTTCATCTGTGGAATATTCGAATTGCGGCAGCCATTTTCTTGCCATATCGCACGATATTTCTTCGTGGTCCGAATAAGTTTCCAAAAAACCACAATCATGAAACAACGCTGCGGTCTTTACTATGATTGAATCTCTTTCAGAAATGTTTTCAGCGTTAGCCAGTCTATCGGTAGCAGCCACCACTTCTTTGGTATGCTCCGGATTGTGGTAATGAAGATAAGAAGGTAACCCGGATTCTAATTTTTCAATTAAAAATGAATATGCTTTTTCAAACTGCAATTGTTGAGGCTGATTCAAGAGTTTATTTGGTTTGTATATAATAAAATATAGGTAAAAGTTCTGGCCAAAAGAGAAGTTTCATTGTTGCTGTATCTAAAAGTCACTTACAAATTTAAACAATACGAAAGAAATTTGTCAAAAAATGTATCTTCAAAATAAATTATAATCGTGGGGTAGTATAATGCTGGCTTCAATCCGGCAAACTAATTGTAAAATAATTAAATACCGGTCCGGGAATAATGGCAAAATCGTATCACATCTTTTTATGGAAAAAGGCTCCTTTTCTTCGTTTACTGCTTCCTGTTATAGCAGGTATTATTGTTGAATATTATTTCAAAGTAAAAATCCCTGCCATCGTTTTTATTGGGCTCCTTTCCATCACATTCCTGTTTGCTTTTTCCTTTTTAAGGGAAGCGACAAGATATTCCTTCAGATGGATACAGGGACTTATGTTATTTGTTTTTCTTATAGCATTTGGTTTATTCATTACCTGGCAAAAAGATATCCGTAATCATCAAAACTGGTATGGGAAAACCTATAATGATAGCACTTTTTTAGTGATTCATCTTATAGAGCCGCCGATGGAAAAAGAAAAATCGTATAAAGCATTAGCTTCCGTAGAATCCTCTGTCAACAATAATTCCTCCTCCATTACAAAAGGGAAAATAGTTGTCTATTTTGCCAAAGATTCCTTTTCAAAAAGCTTGCGGTATGGTGATAAAATTATTATCGGAAAAGGATTAAAAAATATAAAAAACTCAGGTAATCCGGCAGGCTTTAATTATGCCAGATACATGGCTTTTCAACAAATTTTTCAGCAATGCTATCTTAAAAAAAGTGATTGGATTTTCATACAAAATACTGGTGGCAACCCCGTCAAAAAAGCACTTTTTGACACGAGAGACTTTGTAATCAAAGTCATCGATCGCTATATCCCCGGAGAAAATGAATCTGCTTTGGCAAAAGCTTTGTTGATAGGATATAGAGTGGATTTGGATAAAGACCTGGTGCAGGCATATAGTAATGCGGGCGTAGTGCATTTAATTGCCATTTCCGGTTTGCACCTGGCGCTTATTTATGGTTTGTTGTTATGGGTTACTTTAAGAATTCCATTGTTGAAAAAAGAAAAAATTTCGCGTATCATAGTAATACTTTTAAGTCTATGGTTTTTTGCTTTTCTAACCGGCGCTTCTCCGTCGGTGTTGCGTGCCGCGGTTATGTTTAGTTTTATTTCTATTGGAAGCATATTCCAAAAAAGATCTTCCGTTTATAACTCCCTTTGTGCTTCTGCGTTTTTCCTGCTTTGTTTCGATCCATACCTGCTTTGGAATGTGGGTTTTCAGCTTTCTTACCTTGCAGTTGTAGGTATCGTGGCTTTGCAAAAATCAATTTACAATTGGCTCTATTTTAAAAATAAAATTTTGGATTATACCTGGAAGCTGGCTTCCGTCTCAATCGCAGCTCAAGTATTTACCATCCCGTTATGCTTCTATTATTTTCACCAATTACCTTTGCTTTTTTTAATAGCTAACATCATAGTAATTCCCCTGGCAACAATTGCTTTGTGGGGATGCATTGCGTTAATTATGGTTTCGTCACTCGGCATCTTGCCGTTTTATTTTGGTAAGCTGGTTGGCATTTTTCTCTATGCGATGAATTATTCTGTGCGGTCCGTAAATGCGCTTCCTTTTTTATTATGGAATAACGTTTCCATATCGGTTTGGGAGACGATTTTGCTATACCTGGTTTTCATTTCTTTCTTGACCTGGCTCTTTAAGAGAAATATTTTGGCACTGAAGCTCGGACTAGCAGGCATGCTTGCATTTTCTATTTTCATTTGTTTTGATAAATGGATTTCATTCTCCCAAAAGAAAATGATTGTTTATAACGTGCCAATGCACAGTGCTATTGATTTTATAGATGGGCATCAATATCATTTATTGGCAGACATTGGTTTTGTAAATGATATTTTACTTCAAAAATATAATTTATACCCGGCGCGGATTTCGTTGAATGTCAAAAATAGTGCGATGCTCATTCATCCAATTTCCCACTATAACAATTTCTATCAATTTTATAACAAAAAAATTCTGATAATAGATAGTGCCAGTCTTTTTCTGCCATCTTCCCAAAAAATCGCGTTGGACTATGTGGTAATTTCCAAAAATCCGAAAATCAAAATTGGGGACATTGCGCAAACATTTGAGTGTGGCCAATATATTTTTGACGCGTCTAACTCTTTGTGGAAAATTGAACAATGGAAAAAAGAGTGTGAAGAATTACATTTGCAATCTCATTCTGTCGCTGAACAGGGTGCTTTTGTAATCAATCAGTAAAAGAACTTTTTTTCAAAAAATCATGCAACAAAAAATCAAATCCGCACTCATCTCTGTTTTTAACAAAGATGGGCTGCAACCAATCATTGCGTCACTTACAAGCCAAAACATAACCATCTACAGTACGGGAGGTACCCAAAAATTCATAGAGGAAAATGGTGGTAAATGCATTCCGGTAGAATCGCTTACTGGCTATCCGTCTATTCTCGGAGGAAGAGTGAAAACCCTTCATCCCGTTGTCTTTGGCGGGTTCCTGGCCAGGAGGAACGTGGAAAGTGATTTAAAGGAAATGAAGCAATATAATATTCCTGAAATTGACCTGGTGGTAGTGGATTTATATCCATTTGAAGAGACCGTGAAGTCAACCAATGATGAGGCGGCGATATTAGAAAAAATAGATATTGGCGGCCCTTCAATGATTCGGGCAGCAGCAAAAAATTTTAAAAATGTACTGGTAATTGCACATAAAAATGAATACCAGGAACTCGAAAAAATATTGTCGGAAAATAATGCGGAAACCTCTTTGGAAGAAAGGAAGGATTTTGCGGCGAAGGCTTTTGATGTTTGCGCGGGATACGATATTGCTATTTCTAATTACTTTAATAAAACCGCTTTTGCCAATCCATTTCAGCCTAACAAAAAAGTGTTACGCTACGGCGAAAATCCCCATCAACAGGGATTTTTTATTGGAGATATTAATGAAATATTTGAGCAATTACATGGCAAAGAACTTTCTTATAATAATCTTGTAGATGTAGATGGAGCGTTGCAGTTAATGAAAGAATTTGAAAAGGATAAATCCGGTAAAGTAACTTTTGCTATTTTCAAACACACTAATGTGTGTGGAATTGCACAACGAAATAATGTGTCGGAGGCATTTAATGCTGCGCTTGGCGGCGATCCTGAAAGCGCTTTTGGAGGTGTGTTGATTGCTAATTCGTCCATAGATAAAAAAACTGCGGAATCGCTTAAGGACTTGTTCTTTGAAGTATTGATAGCACCGGCTTTTGATGAAGATACGCTTCCTGTGCTGCAGGTAAAAAAAAATAGGATCATTTTGAAATTAAAAGCATTTCCAACAAACGGGCAACAAATGAAAACTGTTTTGAACGGTCTGTTGGGCCAGGATAACGACAACATAAATTTATCTTCCGATAAAGAAGATTCTATTGATTGGCACAACGCCACAGAGGAGAAAAAGGGAGATATGATTTTTGGAAATATTGTCTGCAAGCATTTAAAAAGTAATGCGATTGTTATTGTAAAAAACAAGCAGCTTTTAGGAAAAGGATGTGGACAAACATCCCGGGTAGACGCTATGAAACAGGCCATCGCAAAAGCAAAACAATTTGATTTTGATTTGGAAAACTCAGTAGTAGCCAGTGATGCATTTTTTCCATTTGATGATTGCGTAAAAATCGCACATGATGCCGGCATTACTTCTTTCATACAACCCGGTGGTTCTATCAGAGA
>JBDTGD010000121.1:0-7341 GCA_039937595.1 Ginsengibacter sp.
ACACCTATCATTTTTCCTTTGCTCAATCGCGCAAGATTACACACAGCTATTGGCCTTGCTGCACCTTTCTTCCAGAAATAAAAAATTCTTATTTCTGCTTTTGCAGGAGTGTTGCGGGTTTTAATTACATCTGCATATTTTACTTTGCGTTGCAGGATCCAGTTTTCCGGGTCTTTTACTTTATTAATATCTTCCTTGTTCACATCAATAATTACTCCCTGGCCAGCAAAAGAAAACAATGGTTTTAAAACATAATTTTCGAGATCGTCAGGGATTTGTGTTACTTCATTGAGGTAGTAAGTTTTGGGAACGTAAGGATGTCTGATCAGCGGAAGGGTAAATTTACTGATGCGATAAAACCAGTTGGGATGCGGCGCCCATTCTACATCTAGAGGTTGGGTAATGTCAACCACATCGCCGAGACTATCTTTTATTTGTAAAAGCTCATCAAAAATAATACGGTTGTAAATTCTTTTTATCTCAATTTTTTTACCGTCTTTTTCATAGAATAATTTTTTATCCTCTTGTTTTAATTCCGTGAGGCAAACAATAGGAATAGGAATGTAATCCTGTGTGCAATAAAAATCAATTTTTGTTTTTTGTTTGTGTGGCTTTAGCTCAAGAAGAATTACATTTTCAGGCTGGTGGCCTCCTAAAATAATTTCACTTAAAAAAGCTGTGTAAGATGCTTCATCATATCCGTTCAGATAGTGAGAAAAATTTCCAGGGATATCAAAATGCTTTTCCAAGACTTTGGGATAATAGACCTGGAATCCGAAAAGGGTAGGGAAGCCCTGCATTTCTATTAACTGAGGCTCCATTTCTCCAATTTCATTTTCGCAAATGCCAAAATCAAAAGCGATAAAATCGGTATGGTCATTTTCGCCTGGAACATTTTCAGTTAAGGGAATCGCCCTTTGAGTAATTGCTTTGAAATCAGGCGCGGTTATTACATCCACAATCGCTTCGCAAGCGTTTATCATTTTTTCTGTAAAATCTTTTGGAATAAAAATGGGTGTTTCTGCTACGCGAAATTCTATGGCTCCGGGATGTTTGCTGTTTAAATCTTTTAAAAAACTTTGGTATTTTTTATCTGAAAAATTGTTGTTGAATTGATCTCTTATTGCTGCAATCATTTTTATGTAGTTGAAAATTGAAAATTGAAAATTGAATATTGAGAATTGAGAATTGAATATTGATAATTAGTAAGTCACTGTCAATTATCTACTGTCAATTGTCCGTTATCATTCTCCATTCTCAATCCACCACTTCAACGATCAACTGATTCAAAGCGATTGTTAAAAAATTGGGAATGATATGATCGTGTGTCCACAGGATTTTATCAGGGTCGTTTAGCTGTTCTATCATTGATTCCCATTTGGTAATGCCATAGTTTTCAACAACTACTTTCTTTCTTTTTTCCGTTTTTAAATGAATGGTCATCCCCACAGCGTCTGCTTCAGGATGAAATTGGGTGCCTATAAAATGATCGGTAAAACGAATTCCCATCAAGGCTCTTTCGTAGGGAACGTGTGGCCGTTCCTTTTCGATGCATAAGATCTTTGCACCTAATTCTTTTATCCTGTTGTGATTGGGCTGCACCACCTGGTAATCGCGGCTGTCAACGGCATAAAAAGGGTCGGGCATATTTTCAAACACAGGCTCTTTTTTCCCATCTTCTAAAAGATGAACGGGAAAAACCCCAAAAGCAGTTGATTTTCGTTTGGTTAACTGAGCTATCTTAAAATGGCGAACTGCCAATTGAAAAGAATGGCAGATAAAAAAAATAAATTTCTTTTGACTATTGACAACATTATTATTCCATCGTTCCATCTTTTGCAGCCACTGAAAATAATGCGTATCCCATTCCATCCCCTCACTTTCAACAGGATTTCCCGGGCCGCCGGTACTAATATAAATATCGTAAGAGGTGTCGGGTAATTCATCTTTCAATCTTACGTCGTATTCCCGGGAAATTATTTCAACGTGGTTGGCCTCACCAAATTGATTCAAAATTTCTCTGATGCCGCGCATGCCCTGGTTTTCGTGGCCTTCATAAAGATCTAAAATGGCTATTTTTACAGTTTGGTTTTCACTGGAATTCATCCCGCAAATATAATAAAATGCCGTTTTATGCCACGAAATTTAGGAATTTTACCACGCTGTAATCTATTTGCTAATAAAGAATTTATTCTCAAAAACCATTTTTGAATTTCTTTTCGTAAATTACCGGTTCTAAAACTTTAACTATGAACAGAATCAATAATATCCTGTCCCGCAAAGGGCACAAAGCTATTTCGGTTTTGCCGGATACGTCCGTAATTGACGCTCTAAAAGTAATGGCTGAAAATAATATTGGCTCTGTGGTAGTTATGCAAGACGATAAATTTTTGGGAATCATCACCGAAAGAGATTATTCGCGGAAAGTAATCTTAAAAGGTAAAAACTCTACTGATACCAAAGTGCGTGAAATAATGACTGCTGAATTCCCTGATTTGAAATCATCTGATACTGTTGAACATTGTATGGAGTTAATGACTCAATCCAATATTCGTTACCTGCCTGTTTTCGACAATAAAAAGCTAACAGGCATCATCTCTATCAGCGATGTCGTAAAGGAAACCATCATCGTTCAGCAGGAAACCATCAATCATTTAGATAGCTATATCAATTCAAAATAATTTATAATTCTTGTGGAATAATTGATCGGAATGCGAGACAACAATCTTTTCTGATGGCTGTCTGCATTGTCGACTAATAATCCAGTTATATTTTAAAAATCTTATATTTAATATAAAGTAATAGTTATCTTTATGTAATTAAATTAAACCAGTATGGCTTCCCCAACTACCGGTACTAAAACTTCAAAAGAGCTTTCTACAGACGATTTTATCAACCATGCCGATGTACTCAATTGCATCAGCCGGCTGGAAACGGAGTTTGCAAAAGACAAACGTCCGTTTATTGTGTCTGATGTGTATGATGATGAAGGAAATCAATATGTCAATCTTGTTCAGAAAGGTGGCGGCGTACTCGGTATAGCGCTTGTTGGATACACCTATATTCTTGAGAAAATGGGAATCCGTTTTGTTCGCCTTGCGGGTACCAGTGCCGGAGCTATCAATACTTCCCTGATGACTGTGATAGGAGATAAGAAAGAAGCTAAATCAATTCGGATACTTAAATCAATTTGTGATTTGAACTTTTTTAACCTGGTGGATGGCCATCCGGCAGCCAAATGGGTGATTAAGAAATTCATTACTCATGAAGATTTTTCCGTCAAGGTTTCCAGGTGGTTCAAAACTGTTTTTATAATTGCGATTGCACTGCTGGCTTTCGATTTTATTTTTCTAGGCTTGCAATATAAAGACCCGTTACTTTCCATCGCAACTAAAATATCGTTTGTACTTACCGGATTGTATTTCGCAATGTTAGGTATACTTATTTTTTATTTCGCAAGACTATTACAAAGGCTCAAAAATTCGGGATTTGGAATTAATCCAGGGAATTTTTTTTATGATTGGATCAAGAAGTTGCTTATTGATAATGGTGTGGCCACTGTTTCCGATCTTAACCGGAAAGCCGCTACACTTCCTAAATTGTATTTGAGGTCGGAAAATCCGGAAAGTATCGACACGCTTGTTGGCGATGTTACTTTTATTGCTTCGGAGTTAGTGACCCAAAACAAAATTCAGTTTCCCGCAATGTGTAGTCTTTTCAGGGAAAAAGCTGACATGGATACGCTTCAACCCGCGGGGTTTATTCGCTCTTCGATGGCCATTCCTGTCTTTTTTGAATCGTATTTTATCAACAATATTCCTAACACATCGCCCGAAGTGAAGAAGGCATGGATGGACATTCTGAATGAACCAAATCCTCCGACGGAGGTGCGTTTTGTAGATGGCGGTATTCTTTCGAATTTCCCGATAAATATTTTTTATAATCCAAAAGTTATTGTGCCACGATTGCCATCTTTCGGTATAGACCTGGATGACAGCAAACCTGAAAGCAAAGCCACCAATGCGATTCACTGGACTATTTTCGGCTATTTGGGCAGAATGTTTAATACGATCAGGTATTATTATGATAAAGATTTTTTACTGAAGAATAAATTTTATGAAAAAGGAATCGGAAAAATTCCGCTATCGGATTACAACTGGCTCAACTTTTTTCTGACAGATGAAGACAAGATCAATATGTTTTTATTAGGCGCCAAGGCGGCTACAGAATTTCTGATTGATTTTGATTGGGAGTCTTATAAAAACCAAAGGGCCGAAATGCAGGCTAAGTTGGTGGAGGAACAAGCACCGGCACCTGTAAATCTTAATACAGTAAAACAATAAATAAATGAAATTCTCATTTTATACGGATGTAAGCTGGGGCTTGATTTGCATCACTTTTGGCGCTACTATCCTTGCGGGATTTGTAATGCATTTGCTAAGTAAAAAGTTTTATACCCTTCATGTTTTTGTACGAAAGTTTAGTATCCTGGATCTGGAATTCCCTGTTTCGGCATTGGAACTTGCTACGTATATTAAAGGGATTTTTTTATTGCCTAGGGAACTTTCTGAAAAATCTTTACATGCTTTAAAAAATCGTCTCTATATTAATTTCCTTTTTATTCTACTGAAGTATGCAACCATTTTTTTGCTGTGTATAAAGCTGTCGCAAAAAATGAGCTTTTTAGGCAACTATATATTTATCATTCTTGCCTTGCTGCAGATAATTCCTTTCCTGTGTGACCTCGTTGAAAATTTTTATTTGTTGCAAAAATTATCACCTAACGCTTCGGTTTCTACAGATACTGTCCATAAGAATTACCAATTAATGGCAAAAATAAAATGGAGTATTTTTTTGACTGCGGTGGTTTTTTGTATTACTACGTTAGTCTATTTTTGGCTTATAGGTAATTTCTCCGATCATTCCCTGGTTTATTTAATTATCATTATAGCAGAATTGGTGTTGATATTTATCCTGATGAAAATAACAGCAAACAGTTCAAAAATTGATCTTGACCAATATCAAAACGTCGGCAATTGACGGGTAGCAATCCCGGTTTAAAAATTTTGTGAATTTATTGTCTGATGAAATTTTGAATAATGCTTTTTTAGGATAACTTCGCAACTTATGAAATTAAAATTTTTACCGGCGCTAACGCCTTTATTTTCGGTATTTTTTCTTATCACTACTGGTTGCAATAGCGGTCAGTCTGCAACAGATAAATTTTTAAAAGATTCAGTTGCCAAAACTGAAGCTGCTGTACCTCCCAAAGTATATGAAAAGAAAACAATTGATACTGCCCTGTTTAACAAATTAATGTTGAATCTTGCCAATAATGATACTACGGGCAGGTGGCCTGCTAAAATGCCTTATCCTTTGCCGGGCGCTGTTTTGCCTTTCAATCGTATTGTGGCTTTTTATGGAAATTTGTATTCTAAAAAGATGGGCATATTAGGTGAATTACCTAAGAACGAAATGTTGAACAAATTAAAAGGAGAGGTGGCTTATTGGCAGGCAGCGGATTCGTCAATACCTGTAATTCCTGCTTTGCATTACGTTGCGGTTACGGCGCAGGGAGCTCCGGGAAAAGACGGAAAACACAGAATGCGGATGCCTTCCAGCCAGATGGATACCATGATCAACTGGGCAAAGGAAATCAATGGCCTTGTATTTTTGGATATCCAGGTGGGACACAGTACGGTACGTGAAGAAGTACCGCCATTGGAGAAATATTTGCAATTGCCACAGGTGCATCTTGGTATCGATCCTGAATTCTCTATGAAAGGAGGCCATGTTCCCGGGAAAAAAATAGGAACTTTTAATGCAGAGGATGTAAACACCGCAATAGATGATTTAGCTGCAATAGTAAAAAAATACAACCTTCCTCCAAAGATTTTGATAGTCCACCGTTTTACCCAGGGCATGCTTACTGATTACAAAGCAATAAAAAAAGTTCCGGAAGTACAGGTAGTTATTGATATGGATGGATGGGGCGACAAAACGTTGAAGCGTTCTACTTATTTGAGTTACATATATAGAGAGCCTGTGGAATTTACCGGTTTCAAATTGTTTTATAAGAATGATACTAAAACCGGCGCCAATCAACTTTATACGCCCCAGGAACTGTTGAAATTTATTCCGAAACCTATTTACATTCAATACCAATAATTTTTATTTTTCTTTATGAAAAAGAATATCGTTTTTATTTTGGCTGCGTGCATTTTAGCAGCATGTAATTCCTCTAGCGGAACAAGTAATAATACTGATTCCTCTAAAACTACCGTTGAGCAAAAAACAAAAGATAGCACTGTGACGGATGCGGCAATAGATAAGTCTGTTGTTAATGATGCTAAAGCAATTCTTGCAAAGAGGCAAGTGCCCGTATTATGCTATCATCACATCCGTGAAGCGCTCCCCGGCCAGAGCGAAACTTTTAAAAGCTATTCTGTGTCACCAGAGCAGTTTGCTGCGCAAATGAAAGCCCTCAAGGATAGTGGATATGAAAGTATTTTGCCGGATCAACTTTATGATTATTTAGTTCATAACGGCCCCTTGCCCCCAAAACCTATCGTGCTTTCTTTTGATGATACGGACGAAGAGCAATTCACCGTTGGCGCCAAAGAAATGAAAAAGAACGGATTTAAGGGCGTGTTTTTTATAATGACCGTTTCTATTAACCGCCCGCATTACATGACCAAAGAACAGATAAAGCAATTGGCAGATGATGGAAATGCGGTAGAATCTCATACATGGGATCATCACATGGTAACCAAGTATAAAGGCGACGACTGGAATATTCAATTTGTAAAGCCCCGCAAAACGATTGAAGATATTACGGGCAAAACGGCCAATTATTTCGCCTATCCTTATGGATTGTGGAACGAAGCTGCTTTTCCTGAATTAAAAAAAGCAGGCTTCAAAATGGCTTTTAGTTTATCAACCAGGCGCGATTCCATACAACCATTATATACTGTTCGCCGCATGATTGTGCCCACACAATGGTCCACCGCAGGAATGATGAAAGCTATGAAACAGACTTTTAAATTGGATTAGGATTACCCGGATGGTTTAGTTATTTAGACTGAATAATCCTTTCGGTTTTTAGGTTTAGTTTGCATTAAAAGAAAGTAAGATGGAACAATTAAAATCAGATTACCTTTTCGTTTACAGTTCTCTAATGGAAGGATTTAAAAGTCGTGAATACGACTATATCAGTCAATATTTTTCTTTTGTAAGTAAAGGGAAAGTAAAAGGAATACTCAGTGACCTTGGTGATATTCCTGTGGCTACGCCTTCTTCTGAAGATCATTTTATAAAAGGAGAATTGTACCAAATAAAAAA
>JBDTGD010000122.1:0-4414 GCA_039937595.1 Ginsengibacter sp.
TTAATTGCGCCAACTGCCCTGTTTTTTCGGCTGCAGCTTTAAAAAAAGAATAACTGGTATCTGAATTGATAAGGTCGCCAATGCTCGTACCAACGTTATTGACCGGAGGATAAACAATGGGAGTAGCGTCAGGCAATGCTTTATTACAAGAAGATAAAATCAATCCAAATGCGGAAAGGAAGCATAAGCCGGAAACTGCAAATGTTTTTAAAATATTTTTTTTCATATTCTTTCTTTTAAAGATCAGTGGATTCATTTTTTAAAATAAGTTGTAACCGATGCTCACGTAATAAATAGCACCAATGGATGCATTACCAAAGCCGTCACGGTAATATTGATTGAGGATATTAGTACCGCCTAATTTTAATGATATTTTAGTCACGGGGAATTTATAACTTACCTGCGCATCTACCGTCTGGTAAGCAGGCACAATTCCATTTGCAAAATCTCCCTGGTAATTTACAACATCCTGCCAGCGGTACGTAATATTAAAGCCATATCGGTTCTGCTTTCCGAAACCGGTATTACTGAAATTAAAGCCGAACCGGTAATCCGGCGCATTGAATGCCGCAATAAAATCTGGAGGCACATTATCCAAATGGTCTGAGGTAATGTTTCCTCCAATTAAAAAATTATGCTGGAGAGAATAAGTAAGCCCCAGGCCAAAACCATAAGTCGTTACATTACTGGTTACGTTGGTGGGCACTGAATAAGTGGTCACTAATGCAGGATTTGTGAGATTAGCTTTTACGGTGGCCGGATCAGTAAACACACTTTTATCGCCATTTACTGATTGGGCTACCAACGTGCGCGCGATAAAATCTTTGTAAATTCCATAATAACTATACAAGTCGACCAATAATCTCTTTTGGAATAAAAGCCCTTTGTACCCAACCTCAAACGAGTTCACTGTTTCAGCTTTGAACTTATTGAATGTTTTTACCTGGGGCGAACCGGCGAAAAGATTATTATCAATAGCATAGATCGGGTTTGTATTAAAATGATAATAAGTTTGAAAGGTTTGTAACCCACCAATCAAAGCGGTACCACCCCCTACTCTCAGGTTAATCCATTGTTGCTGTGTAGAACCAAAGCGATAAGCCTGCTGGTAAGATAAACGTATGTTATTGTCTTCTGCCACTTTTATCACAGCAGAAAAACGGGGCGTAAATCGTCCCTCAAAGTTTTGGTTTTTATCATATCTACCCGAAAAGATCAGCGTTAAGCGGTCGTTCAAAATCTTTTTGGTAGCCTGTACATATGCCCCAAATTCATTGATTGGAATCTTGCCGCTTGAATCGGCAAACAAAGTACCTTCTGAATTTAGCACATATCTTTTATAATTAGCACCTACCAGTAAGTCCACTACTTTAGACGTTACTGAAGAAAGATTGTATTGCCCTTCCACATTGTACAGGTTGGTTTTATCTACAAACAAACCACCTCCTTTCGAAATAGGAATACTTCTTATTTTATCAAAGAGTTGTTTAAACTCTGCAGAGCCGGCGGCAGGTCTGCCTTCGTCCGCCACCGCTCTGGCAGCGTTATAGGCGTTGATATCTGTTTGCCCCGCTAATTTTGCATTTAGAAATGCCATTCCATATTGATAAATCCAATCCGATGGTTGCGGAACAGGGGTAGTTCCTACAAAAGTCACGGTCTTTTTCCAGGCTTCATTTACCAACCTTGTGGTAACTGTTGCATTGTAAGAATCGCCGGCATTTTCCTGGGTAGTGTATGCCCTGACAAACCAATTTTTATTAATCACTTCTAATTTGTACTGTCCTATTTTTAAGTTCAATAGAGAATAGCGATCGCTGCCGGTGTAAACTGTATTTCCAGTACCCCAGTATCCTTCAGCATTCAGTGACGTGTTCTGCGTCAACTTATAAGAAGCTGCTCCAATCAGTTTTAGATTGAAAGTATTTGGATTAATGATATCTTTTTCCATGTAGCCTGTTCTGGATACCTGCATGGAAGCCGGAAGAGAATTTACATAAGGTTTGTAAAACGGAGCGGCGGCGGCCACACCGTTAAGAAAAGGTTTGATGTCCGCAGTTGTTTCGTCGCCGTAAACATTGATGCCATCGTAATTCGGATCGGTAGATCTTGTACCGGCTTTTACACTTCCGGTAGTAGCGAGCCTGTCATAATCCCTGTAATCGTTCGCGACCCAATCCTTTGCCTGTACTATCTCTGCTCCTACTTTAAATGCAAACTTGTCACTCACTTTTTTTGCCCATCGTAGCGACCAGTTGTAGTAGGCCGAAGGATCCCTGGAACTATTATTGATATTCATAACCCCGGTCTTTGCTTCAAAGGAAAACCCCTGGTAGCGAAATGGATCTTTGCTGTTAATAACAATGGCGCCATTCATACCGCCAGGACCGTATAATGCAGAAGACGCACCCGGCAATAGTTCTACGCTTGCTACGTCTATACCCGGCGGCCCCACAACTGCGCCAACAGAGAAATTCAATCCGGGCGCCTGGTTATCCATCCCATCTACAATCTGGTTAAGCCGCAGGTTCCCGCTCCCATTAAAGCCCCTGGTACTTGGAGAAGAAAAAGTAAGCGACGCGGTTACCACATCCACCTCTTTTAATTTTCCGATCATATCATAGTAAGAAACCGAAGATGTATTCCTGATGTCTGCTGTACTTATTCTCTCAATTGTTACCGGAGATTCTAAAATCCTGGATGGCGTTCTGGTGGCAGATACTACCACTTCCTGTCCAAGTGTACTTGCGGGATCCATACTTACATTTACTACTTGAGAAGCGCTGTTAACAGTTACTTCCTGCTCCTGATACCCAATAGACGAGATAATCAATGTAACGGGCAACTTGCCTTTTATGTCAAGAGAAAAATTTCCGCGTTCGTCAGTGTAGGTACCCTCCCCCGACCCTTTCACTGTTACAGAAACAGAAGGGATGCTTTCCCCCGTAGATTTATTGGTTATTTTTCCTCTTATAGAAGTGGCTTGGGCAAATGACACGGAAGAAAAAATACTTCCGATAATAAGGAAGACAAAATATTGACAGTATTTTCTCATATTTATTTTTTTTGGTTAGAATTAACAGCAATTTAAGGTTTGTATTACAGATATTGAAATATAATTTTCGTAAGCAATCAAAAACTAAAAAGTTGATTCGCCGGTTTAATAAAATATTATCTGCATTTTTGCACCTTATATTATTATTATGCAGCCATTTGAATTTCCGGAACAAACCAATTTTTACAAAGGAAAAGTAAGAGATGTCTATACTATCGAAAACCGATTGCTGGTTATGATTGCGAGTAATCGCATTTCCGCGTTTGACGTAATACTTCCAAAACCCATTCCCAATAAGGGGCAGGTATTGAACCAGGTAGCTGCCTACATGCTGAATGCTACCAAAGACATTTGTAACAACTGGCTGTTGGCCACTCCCGCGCCAAACGTGTCTATCGGTAAAAAATGCGAGCCATTCAAGGTAGAAATGGTCGTAAGAGGAAACCTTACAGGCCACGCATGGCGTACTTATCATTCGGGAAATAAGATTTTGTGCGGTGTAAAAATGCCGGACGGATTAAAAGAAAATGATTACTTCGCGAAGCCAATCATCACACCATCGACTAAAGCAGCAGAAGGCCACGATGAGGACATCAGTAAGGAAGAAATTATAGAAAGAAGAATTGTTTCGAAAGAAAATTATGAGCAATTAGAAAAATATACGCTGCAACTTTTTGCAAAAGGAAAAGAACTGGCTGCCAAAAGAGGTTTGATATTGGTAGATACCAAATATGAGTTTGGAAAGCTCAATGATGAAATTATTTTAATTGATGAAATTCATACGCCGGACAGTTCACGCTATTTCTACGCGGATGGCTTCGAAGAAAGGCAGGCAAAGGGAGAAAAACAAAAACAGCTGAGCAAAGAATTTGTGCGGGAATGGCTTATCGAAAATAACTTTATGGGAAAACAGGGCCAACAGGTTCCCGAAATGACGGACGAATGGATTTCGGTTATTCGTAACCGTTATATAGAACTTTATGAAAAGCTTATTGGCGAGAAATTTATTCCGCAAACATTGAGTGATGAAGAAACCAGGGAAAAAATATCGGCTTCGCTGAAAAGTTTGGGATAGTTTATGAATTATTTTTTCTTTTAGTTTTAATAATAAGTACATAAGACCAGCAAGGACGGCTTACCGAATGCAGAGCGCAACAAAAGAAAAATAAAAGAGGAATCTTCCAAATTACTTCGTTTACTGTTGTAAATATTTTATTCAAAGTCATCATGATGCCCTATGACAAAAATTTACATCGGATGCTCAGGCTTTCATTACAAAGAATGGAAAGATTTTTTCTATCCTGAAAACCTGCCGCAAACAAAATGGTTTCAATTTTATTGCGAAAATTATAATACACT
>JBDTGD010000123.1:0-4110 GCA_039937595.1 Ginsengibacter sp.
GACTTGGTGGCCACTCACTTTTAGGTACATTGTTGAAGTAGGGGTCTGGGCCCATTACCTGGACTACTTTTGTTTTTGAATCCACAATATTTCCATCAACCAGTTTTACATTGTGTTCATCATAAGGAGCGGAAACTTCGGATTTATCTTTTATATCGGCAAAATGTTCATCAACTTTATTTACAAGTCTTGGTGTATCGGTAACAGTTTGTAAAAAGCCCAAAGATCCTGCAATTTTCTGTGATGTTGGGGATACCGTACGGTCTGTATGATTCTGTGCCCACAAAGTGAGCGCTGTAGAATTTTGATTATAGATTGTCCAGAAAATAATGGAGATTCCAAAAATAAATAACAAAGCTCCGATCCCCTTTTTTTCCTGCCCAGAAGCTTTTATATAAAGTGAAACATAAAAAGCAATGATAGGAATACAGGCAAAAATAAACGCATCATTGGATTTGCTGCCTAGCAGGGTAGAGCCAAAAATCAATGAAGGAACAATCCATCCAATAATCGCTGCAACAATCGCCGGCAAAAATACATATCCAAAAATTTTACCCAACGGCATGTCTCCGGTCCTTTTTTCTTTTTTTACTTCTCCTATTCTTACTTCCTTTAAAGAACTGGCAAGTATTATCATTCCTATTACTAATCCTACGCCGGCAGCAGCAAACGCGTATCCCCATCCATATTTATTTCTTAAATAAGCCGCCGCAAAATTGCAGAACAGCGCACCTATATTGATACCCATGTAAAAAATGTTGTAAGCGTTGTCCTTTAAGGGTTTCAGGTCTTCACGGTTATAAATATTTCCAAGAACAGTGGAAATGTTTGGTTTAAAAAACCCATTCCCAACAATGATCAACAGCAATGAAATATACAAGGCGGTATTTCCGGGAAGAGAAAGCCCAAAATATCCAAGAGCCATAAGCGAACCGCCTAAAAAAATAGACCTGATATAACCCAAATATCTGTCTGCGATTAAGCCTCCAATGAAAGGTGTTAAATAAACAAGCGCGATAAAACTTCCGACCAAATCGACACCCATTTTTTCGGTCATCCCCTTGCCACCGGTTTTATCGTCAATCAGATAAAGCAGTAAAATTCCTACCATCAAATAATAAGCAAACCTTTCCCACATTTCAGTCATGAAAAGTACGTACAGCGCCTTGGGGTGTTTGCCTTTTTTGTGTTCGGCAAGATCAACCGGAATTACCTGGTCTTCCATTATGTTATGGTTTTTAAATTTTTTTAATAGATTGTAAAGTACACAGAATTTAAAAAAAAGTTTGATTTTTTTTAAATTTCCGGGTAGTAAATTCAATTTAAAATAAACTATTCGCTTTCTTTTTTTTAGTAAAAAGATACGGTAACAAAATGCTCTTCATTCTTTGAACGGAACGGCCAATTTCTGATTCAGAGTTTAGGCGTTAAATTCTGGCAGTGAACAAACAAATAATCTCTTTTTCTATTTTAGTAAGATTTCTTAATCGAAAAAAGCGGCTTGAAAGACCGCTTTTTTTAAGACCAAAGATTCACTCTTTAATAGAAACTAATGAATACCATGCATTTTCTTTATTAAAGTTTTATTCAGCCCGAACATAATAAATCCAGCCGCAATTGGAATAATAGTGAAGATCATAAAAAACGTTGAAATTGAGTATTGTTGGGTGATTCCGTCTATCAGGCTCCCGGTAAGACCTGCCAAAGTATTTGCTATGAAGGTTGCTACAAACCAAATCCCGAACATTAATCCCACAATTTTTACAGGAGAAAGTTTACTGATATAAGATAGACCAACCGGAGAAACACAGAGTTCTCCCAAAGTGTGAAAGAGATAAGCAAGGATTAGCCATACCATGCTCACAGAAGCAGTGTGGGCTCCCTGTTCGATGGACATTCCCCCGTAAGCGAGGATTGCGAAACCTATTCCGAGCAAGATCAATCCGATCCCAAATTTTATTGGGCCGGATGGGTTGAATTTGCTTTCCCATATCTTAGAAAATAATGGCGCAAACGTAATAATGAAAAATGAATTCAGGATTCCAAACCACGAAGCGGGGACTTCCGCTACCGGAGCTTCAAATTCTTTGTTCAGCATCCAGAAAATAAGTCCCCAAATAATTACAAAACTTGTTCCGAGGAAAATATTTGCCAATGCATATTTTTTAAAAGTCTTCTTAAAAAGATTGATGAGCACAATGGTGAGAATGATCATTGGAACTATCACCAAAAATGTATTTACCCATTTAAAAATGGAAGCGCTGTTGCCCGACAAAACCCTGTTGGTATAATCTTTTGCAAAAATAGTCATCGAGCCGCCGGCTTGCTCAAAAGCCATCCAGAAAAAGATAGTGGAAATTGAAAAAACTACTATTACAATGATTCTGTCGCGGATAATTTTTTTAGATAAATGGCTTTCTTCTATTATTTCTTCTGTGACCGGGTTTGCATGCGGATTGATTGCTGCCAAAGCCTCTTCTTTTTTAGGCGCGAGGCCAATGGTGCCGAATATTTTTTGCGCAAATGCAAATTGCAGCATGCCAAAAAACATAAAGATGCCGGCTAATCCAAATCCATAGCTCCAACCAACTTTTTCACCGATATAGCCGCACAATAAAATACCGAGAAATGCACCTGCATTAATTCCCATATAAAAAATTGTGTAAGCGGAATCCTTTTTTGCGCCCTCATTGGTATATAGCTGCCCTACAATTGAAGAAATATTTGGTTTAAATAAGCCATTTCCAATAATGAGGCATGCAAGTCCGGTATAAAAAAAAGCATGTGTTTCTGCTGCCATACACGCATGCCCAATGGTCATAATTAATGCGCCAAGTATCACCGCCTTTCTGTATCCGGTAAATTTATCCGCTATCCATCCTCCGACTATAGGCGTTAAATAAACCAGTCCAGTATAAACTGCGTAAAGTTGAAGTGCTTCTTTTCTGTCCCATGCCCATCCGCCGCCAACCAAAGAAGTTACAAGAAAAAGTACCAGTAAGGCGCGCATCCCGTAATAACTAAATCTTTCCCACATCTCAGTAAAAAATAAAATGAATAACGATGATGGATGGCCTGTGTCTTCAAGTGTTTTCTGCATAAGTAGATTTTTAGTTATTATTAAAAAACGGTTTTAGAAGATTGAAAAATAGCAATAAATTTTAAAAGCGCTCCCTGTTTTCACAAAATTGATCTTAAGGTGTCTTTTGCTCGGAAATAAAACAGTAACTTTCATAACTTGCCAACTCTTTTTAAATCACTTTAAATAAAAATCATTTTGAAAATTCTTATCCTCGGTTCAGGTGGCAGGGAGCATGCTTATTGCTGGAAAATAAGTCAAAGTAACTTGTGTGAGCAATTATTTATTGCGCCCGGAAATGCCGGTACTTCGCAGTTTGGAGAAAATATAACTATTGATATAAATGATTTTGAGAAAGTAAAAGAAACATGTATTACAAAGAATATAGAAATGCTAGTGGTGGGTCCGGAAGAACCCTTAGTAAGAGGGATTTATGATTTCTTTAAAAATGATGAGGAGTTGAAAAATATATGCATTACCGGCCCTTCTGCCTATGGAGCACAATTAGAAGGGAGCAAGGCTTTTGCGAAAGCCTTTATGGAAAGGCACAAAATTCCAACAGCAAAGTACGGCGAATTTGGTGTTGCAAATTTTGCGGAAGGCATTGAGTATATAAAAAAACATCCTTTGCCAATTGTGTTAAAAGCCGATGGATTGGCGGCAGGCAAAGGTGTTATCATTTGTAACAACCAGTTAGAAGCTTTGAGTGAATTTGAGCTGATGATACAACAATCAAAATTTGGCGATGCCGGAAAAAAGGTAGTAATCGAAGAATTTTTAGATGGCATAGAATTGAGTGTTTTTGTGCTTACTGATGGCAAAAACTACGTGTTGTTGCCTGAAGCCAAAGATTATAAAAAAATAGGTGAGGGCGACGAAGGATTGAACACCGGAGGAATGGGTGCCATAAGCCCGGTTCCTTTTGTCACAGAGCATTTCATGCAGAAAGTCGCTAATCAAATTATTGAACCAACAATAAATGGATTACAGTCCGAGAAAATTGATTACAAAGGCTTCATATTTTTTGGATT
>JBDTGD010000124.1:0-6375 GCA_039937595.1 Ginsengibacter sp.
ACTTTTTTGGCCAATATTAAAATCGCCGTCAGTCGCCAGGATGATGCGATTATTACCTCCTTTAATAAAAGTGCTTTCGGCCAGTTTATAAGCCATTCTTATTGCGGCTTCTCCGGGAGTATCGCCACTGGCAGTCAGTTCTTCTATTGATTTGGAAATTTTTTGTTTTTGATCACCGCTTGTCGGTTGCAGCCATACACCAACGGAGCCACCATAGGTGACAATAGAAACCGTATCTTTTTGCCTTAAGTTTTGCACCAACAACTGAAATGCTTCCTTCAGGAGAGGTAACCTGTTGGGTAAATCCATACTGCCGGAAACGTCAATAAGAAAAACCAGGTTGGAAGAAGGCACATGATCCAGGTTTAATTTTCTCCCGGATAAATTCAAAAATAAAAGGCGATGGCTTGGATCCCATGGGCAGTCAGAAACCTGCGATTCTATCCTGAAAACGTTATTCTTTTCGGGCTCTTTATAATTAAAATTGAAATAATTCAACATCTCATCCACTCGTACCGCATCCGGTGGCACCTGTTCATCTTGATTAATAAACCGGCGAACGTTGCTGTAAGATGCTTTGTCAATCCGCATTGAAAATTCAGTATTTGTATTGTCGGTAGCTTGTATAAAATCATTTTCAGCCAAGCTGTTGTAGCTTTCGTCCTGGTAGTAGGAGATCGGGAACATGTTTCCTGTGCTTCCGGTAGTAAGAGATACTAATTTAGGTTTGTATGTTTGCACGTTTGTGGGGAGTGGCAGTAAAATAACATGCTGATATTCACTTGTTTTAAACTTTATCGATTTAATAGTATAGCCATCCAGGCTAAAGACCAATGAATCTGTTAAATTAGGGGTTGGGATTCCAAAACCACCCGTAACGCCACTCGCGAACAATGCGCCGGCAGATGGCATATAAATCTTTACATTTTGCAGTGGCTGGTTTTTTTCATCCTTTACATCACCCGTAATATAATATTGAGCAGAAGCATTATTCAGCAATAATAAAGCAGATAATATGGTAAAAATATTTCTCAAGAAAATCTTTTTGGTAATGTCAATCTCAATTCTCTTTTTAATGCCGCAAGTATAAGAACAAAATGTTTGCTGCACAAAGCAAACTAAACCAACTGGTAAATTTCTTTTATATTTCTTCCAAGTCCGTCATAATCCAATCCATATCCCAGCACAAATTTATTGGGAATAGTGAAACCAAGATAGTCTATTTTTATCGGATGCACCATCGCTGTGGGCTTATGAAGTAAACTGGCAATTTTTAACGAAGAAGGATGATGATGCTCCAATTGCGGTAGAAACTCTGACAGGGTTTTGCCTGTGTCAACAATATCTTCAACAATAATTACATCTCTTCCATAAAGCTCTACATCAAGCCCGATGGCAGTAATTACTTTGCCTGTCGATTTTACACCTTTATAAGATGCTAATTTTATAAAACATATTTCCGCCTCAAGATTTATCTTTTTAAACAGATCGGCGGCAAAAATAAAAGCGCCGTTAAGAATAGCGATAAATAATGGCTTCTTGTTCTCATAATCTTTATTGATTTCAGCTGCTACTCTGTTGACCTGTTCTTCTATTTGAGCAGCTGCGATATATGGTATAAATTCTTTATCGTGTACTTTTAAAGTAGGCATAAATTATTTTGAAATGATAAGCTGTTGTCCCGGTTGTAAATTATCGTCGGAAAGATTATTCCATGTCTTTAAGTTCTCAACGGAAACTCCATATTTTTTCGAAATGGAATAAAGGTTTTCTTTTGAAAGCACTTCGTGAGTACGAGCCGTTTCATCACCGGGTTTTGAGCTATCAACTTTCTGTTTTGAAATTTGAGATTGATTGCTGACGGCTAACGGCTGGTAGCTGATGGCCGATACTTGCTGTGGTTTTAAAAATATTTTTGTTCCTGCTACAATGAAGTCATCCGGTGTAATTTGGTTATAGTTATAGAGATATTGTAAAATGACGCCGTTCTTTTGAGCTATATCATACATAGACTCGTTTGGCTGTGAGATATAAAAATTGTCTTTACCCTCTTTTTGTTTTTTGTCTAAGAAGATATATTGATCCTTATCGAGCAATCCATCTTTCGTGAGGTCATTTATGCTAAGTAATTTATCTAAATTTATATTATACTGAGTGGCTATCGCTAATAATGATGTGCCTTTCGGGACTAATAAAGCCTTTGATCCATTGATAGTAAGATTGATCGGTTTGGTAAGATCAGAGTCAGCATTGACGATGTCGGATGATTTATTTACAGGTTCGTCCTGGTACTTTGATGCGTCAAAATGGGGTACTTCGTTAATGGCTGCAAGGGTATATTGCTCCAGGTTATTGGTTTCAATATTTTTAATCAAAATTTCAGGATAGCGCGGATTTGTGGCGTAACCAGCTTTTAGAAGTCCATTAGCCCAAGCCTTGTAATCAGCTGGGTTTAACTGAAATAAAAAGTCGTAACGGCCGCTGCCTCTTAAAAAATTGGAATGGTCACGGTATGAATCTTCGGCAGTTTTATATTTTCTAAAACACTCACCGGGTTCATCATCGTCATGCGTTACAAATTCTGCTGTCCATGTACTTTTGCATTTAATCCCAAAATGATTGTTTGATTCTTTTACCAGATCGCTATTGCCGCTCTGCGATTCCAATAATCCCTGCGCAAGGGTAATAGCGGCTGGCACGCCCATCCGTTTCATTTCACTTATAGCAATATCTTTATATTGTGCTATGTATTGCGCGGCAGAAATATTCTGCGCGTTGGCTTTGAAAAACCATCCACTAACAAAAAGTAAAATGACTAATATCTTGTTCATTAAGAAACAGGAATTAAAGAATTCAAAAGCAAAAGCGATCTATTTTTTTATGATCATCATCAAACCATCCCTTATGGTAATTATTGCCTGCTGCACTCTTTTATCCTTGGCCACATGTTCATTAAAAGCGTTGATGGCTATTGCGTTTTTGCCCTTGATATTTTCGCCCAACACTTCTCCGTGAAATAGTACATTATCTGCCAGGATAACACCTCCATTTCTTAACCGCGGTAAAGTTAACTCGTAATAATTAATATAATTGGTTTTATCAGCGTCAATAAAAATCAAATCCCATTCCGGTTTTAAACCCGGGATTACTTCTAACGCATTTCCCGTGTGTAAAATTATCTGATCGTTATGTGAAGATTTTGTAAAATAATTCTTCGATATGGCGACGTCTTCTTCCCTAAGCTCAATAGTATGCAAATGGCCACCTGCCTGCAATCCTTTTACAAGGCATAAAGCGCTGTAACCTGTGAAGGTTCCTATTTCTAAAATATTTCTTGGTTTTATTATTTTACTGAGCATTTCAAGCACCTTGCCTTGCAACGGCCCACTTAGCATATTCGAGTGCGTATGGTTGTTGAGTGTAAACTGTTCTATCTCCTGCAACAATTCATCTGTGGGCTCAGAAAAAGAGGTCGCATAATCATTGGCTTTTTCGTTGATTATTTCAGGCATAAGTTAAATCTATTTCTTCAGAAGTTTTCTTTTTTGAAAGGAGTAACAAGCCTATAAAGGTAAGAAGCCCGTTCACAATTATCAACTCTTCGGCAAAAACATAACCGTCAAATAGAACGGTAGAATATTTGTCAATAAAAAAGCAAATTATGGGCGCCATGATAACGATAAATGGTGTAGCCTTATCCATCACTTGCCTTTTTTTAGCAAATAAGGAAAATGCAAAAAGCCCAATGAGCGGTCCATACGTGAACGTAGCTACTTTAAATATAGCACTCACTACTGATGCGTCATTCACCACGTTAAATAATAATACTACTAAAAGAATAATAATGGAAAAGGCAACATGTACATACGTTCTTTTTCTAATCATATTTTTTTCTGGTTCTGTTTTTCGTTTATCAAAATTTAAAAAATCAACACAAAAAGAAGTTGTCAATGCGGTAAGCCCTGAATCAGTGGTAGCAAAGGTTGCAGCAGTGAGACCCAGCATAAAGACGACTGCCGGTACACCCTTGAAATGATTTAAGGCAATCTCAGGAAACAGGTAATCTGTTCTAGGCAGATGCGTAGCAGGGTCCAGTGGAATAGCGATGCCTTCGCGGTTGGCATAGATGTATAACAGCGCCCCAACGCTTAAAAAAAACAAATTAATAATCACAAAAACAAACGTAAAGCTGAGCATATTTTTCTGCGCCTCTTTGATGTTTTTACAACTTAGGTTTTTTTGCATCAGGTCCTGGTCCAGGCCGAACATGCCAATCGTCACAAATATGCCACCGAGAAATTGTTTGGTGAAATGAAATTTATTGGTCACGAAATGGTCAGTAAAGAATATTTTAGAATAATGACTGTTTTTTACAGCATCAAAAGCCTCGCTAACATTCATATTGAGGCTGCTACAAATAAAATAAATGGAAAGAATCACAGAAGCAACCAGGAAAACGGTTTGCAAAGTGTCGGTGATGATGATCGTTTTTAAACCACCTCTGAAAGTATAACCCCAGATCAGCAACAGGCATATAACAATAGTAAGCCAAAATGGAACACCCATTTCATCAAAAATAAATCGCTGCAAAACAATTGCCACGAGATATAACCTGAATGCAGAGCCGATAACTCTTGAGACTAAAAATATAGCTGCAGCCGTCTTATGGCTCACTTTTCCAAGTGTTCTTTCTATTACTTCATAGATAGAGATCAGGTGCATCTTATAATAAAGTGGCAGCAATATACCCGCCACCAAAAAATATCCGACAGCATTTCCCAAAACGAACTGAAAATAGCGAAACTGTGAGCCAGCCAGATTTCCCACTTCGCCCGGAACAGAAATAAAAGTAACCCCGCTTAATGCGGTTCCTATCATTCCAAAAGCTACCAAATACCATTTAGAAGACCTGTTGGCGATAAAAAAAGTAGCATTGTCATTTGATTTCCTTGAAGTAAAATAAGAGATAAGAATGAGCACTAAAAAGTAACCTATGATGAAGGAAAGCAATACTACAGGAGACATAATTATGATTTGGAAATATTAAAAATTGAAAATTAGGGTTTCTATTTTTTAAATTTGATTTTTTTTCAAGATAAATAAAAATATGTCAATTACATCTTTAACTGTTTTCTGCGGATCCAAAAGTGGTAATGATCCACTATTTTGTGAGCACGCCAGGCAAATCGGAAATCTCCTGGCTGAAAATAATGTCACACTGATTTACGGAGGTGGCAATAAAGGAATCATGGGAGCCGTGGCCAACGGAGCTTTGGAAAAGGGAGGTAAAGTGATTGGTATCATGCCGGGATTCCTGGCCGTAGCTGAGAACAGGCATACCGGACTCACGGAGATGATAGAGGTAGCGGACATGCATATTCGAAAAAGAATGCTCTATGAAAAATGTGATGCAGCATTGGTACTTCCGGGAGGATTTGGTACAATGGATGAACTTTTTGAAATGCTTACGTGGAACCAATTAAATATTCATAACAAAAAAATATTTGTATTGAATACATCAGGGTTTTATGATGATCTTATTTCATTTTTACATACAATAGAAAAAAGCGGTTTTTTATATTTGAAGGTTATGAAAAGCATAACGATTATTTCTTCGCCTGAAGAGCTTTTTTTGGCCACGAATCGTGCGAATTTTCACGAATGAAGAAAGATATTTTTTATGTTTATAGTAAACAAACATTTATTTCAGATTTCTATTCAACAAAAAATATAAAGACATGAAACGAATTATTTTTATTACGGGCGCTACTTCCGGCATTGGAAGGGCATGCGCGGAAAAATTTGCCGCCAATGGCGATAACCTTATTATTAATGGCAGAAGAAAGGAAAGGCTGAAAGAATTAAAAAAGGAACTGGAAGATAAATACCAGGTTGAAATATTGTCCGCGCCATTTGACGTCCAAAACAGGGATGAAGTTTTTCAAAGCATTAGCCAGTTTTCCGGGCAATGGAAATCGCCTGACATCCTGGTAAATAGTGCAGGCCTGGCTCTTGGACGCGACACGTTTGACAATGCGGATATTACTGATTGGGAAACAATGATAGACACTAATTTGAAAGGTTTACTTTATGTAAGCAAAGCGGTGCTTCCTTCTATGATAAAAAGAAATAACGGACACATTATTAATCTTGGTTCTACAGCGGGGGATGAAGTGTATGAAAGGGGAAATGTTTATTGTGCTTCAAAAAGCGCGGTAGAAGCCATTAGCAAAGCTATGCGTATTGACCTGCTTCCGCATCATATAAAAGTAACCAACATAAAGCCCGGCGCGGCTGAGACGGAATTCTCATTGGTGCGGTTTAAGGGAGATGAAGAAAAGGCGGATAAAGTTTATGACGGGCTTGTCCCACTGA
>JBDTGD010000125.1:0-2466 GCA_039937595.1 Ginsengibacter sp.
TTTTTTATAGTCTAAAAACAATTGATTCCCTTGTCAAAAACTTATGCAATTTACAACCTTTCAGCTTTCAGCATTGAGCATTTAGCTTTGGGCTTTGGGCTTTTTGCCTTCCGCTTTTTTTTTAACCGAAATGTTTATGTTTGCTAAAATTATTTAAATGAAAAAAATTCTTTTGTCTATACTTGGAATCATTGTTGTTGCCCTTGCAATATTCTTTTTTGCAAGGTATAGCTTCACCTATAGCGAAGGCAACCGTGCAGGCAGATTAATCAAATTTGCAAAACAAGGTTTTATGTTCAAAACCTATGAAGGTGAAATGAATCTTGGCGGGGTTTCGAATGCTGCAAACAACAGCATGATGATGAATTATATGTGGGATTTTTCCGTAAATGACCAGTCCGTTGCTGATACCTTATTAAAGCTCGAAGGAAGAGAAATCAGTGTTCATTACAAACAAAAGATGGGCAAGCTTCCCTGGCGCGGCGATACCAAATATATCGTGGACAAAGTGGTAGACGTAAAACCTGACACTGGAAATTAAAGATTGAATTTTCATAAAAATATTGATTTATTGAATGGGGCATTTATTAACTGCTGATAGTATTATCAGTTTTTTTGTTCTTGTAATTCTCGAAATTATCCTCGGGGTTGATAATGTAATTTTTGTGAGCATTATTATCAATCGCCTTCCAAAAGAAAAGCATAAGAAAGCAAGGCTTGCCTGGGTGATTATGGGTTCTATCGTCAGAAGCATTTTGTTATTGGGATTAGGCTGGCTGCTGGCACAGAAAGGAAAAGCGGTCTTTACAATTTTCGACAAAGGCTTTGACCTGGCAAGTATTGTAATGCTTGCCGGAGGTGTATTCCTCATCTATAAGTCGGTGCATGAGATACACCAGAAATTAGAAGGCGAAGATCCCAATATGATGAAAACGAAAAAGAAGCCGTTAAGTTTTTCGCAGGCGCTTTTCCAGATTGTCTTAATAGATATGGTGTTTTCATTCGATAGCGTAATTACTGCGGGAGGTACCGCAAAACATGTGGAAATAATGATTGCAGCGGTTGTAATTGCGATGATCATTATGTTTGTTTTTAGTCCATATATTGCTGGCTTTATTCAAAAGCATCCAACCTTCAAAATGCTGGCGCTTTCATTTTTGGTAATGATTGGATTAAGCCTTGTGATAGAAGGCTGGGCATCCGAAAAAGCGGAAGAACTTAATCTGAAAAATTATATTTATTTCGGCATGGCATTTTCGTTTGTTGTCGAAATATTAAATATGCTGATGCTGAAAAGACAAAACAGAAAAGTAGTGCAACTGGATGAACCGGAATATAAAGACGAGTGATGAATTAATTTTGTCCCTGAAAGATTGTTTTATCGAAAGAAGAAAAGGAATCGAGCATAATTGTTTGTTTACTGATGGCAGAGAAAAATTAGTAAATCATTTACAAAAAAAATTGTCCCGTTTTAAATATGAAAAAAAATAAAGGCAAAAAAAATAGTCAATTAAATATATCTCCTGAAAGTTATATTAAAACAAGAGCAAGGAATTTACCCATTGGCAAATGCTTTATTAACGAAAACTGGCGAGATAGCGGCAATGCTACTGTAATTGTATCGCGCAATCACACAAACGGGAATTTTACTTATAGCATATTCTTGGTTGACCTGCATTGTCTTGGGGTAAAGGAATCATTGTATTTTTTCAATGAATATTCAAAATTTAATGAGATGCTGGATACAATGGAGAAGAACCTGCGACTGGAAGAAATTGAATATCCGTTGGCTCACAATATTATTTATGGCAGCATTGAATATGCGGGATCCATTGGCTTTAAACCGCATCAAAGTTTTGAGGTCTCACAATATCTGCTCGAAGAAGACGATGACCGGGTGGAATTAATAGACATAGAATTTGGTTACAATGGTAAGCCTGCCATATTCGTAGGAAGAGAAAAGCATCCCGCTAATATCATTGCTACGGTGGAACGAAATGTTGGGAAAGGGAATTTTAGTATTTTTTCCGGAGAAGATGTCGAAGAGGAGGAAGATGAGGATGACTTTGAAAATGATGATTTTGATGACGAAGATGAAGAATCATTTACCGAGGAAGATATTATTGCTATTCTGGATGGAAAGAAAAAAACATCTATAAGGATCAAGACCCGCCTGACATTCGCCATGTTTGAAAACGTATGTACAGAAGAGGAACGCATACAAATGGGTAAGATTATGGATGAAGTATATTCCTGGCAGATTTTGGATGAAGATGAGACAGGCGAACCTACATTTCTGAGCGAGAAGAATGAATCCACTTATAAGTTGTTGTATAAACGAGTAAATGAAAATCCTCGGAATACTATTGCTGATATTGATGCAGTAATTGCTGAACGACCGGATGAATATCATTTTCATAATCTGCTATCTATTGCTTATGCAGTGCTTGGCGACAAGAAAAAAGA
>JBDTGD010000126.1:0-4078 GCA_039937595.1 Ginsengibacter sp.
CAGGTTTATTTACTGTTTGATGTAACTTGCAAAAAAATTAACCTTCCGATAGCTGTCAATCTATTAATCTATCAACCAAATAACCCATTAAATAATCAATCAATTTGAATTACGAAGAATCCATACATTATCTCTATAACAAGTTGCCCATGTTTAGCCGTAGTGGTGCAAAGGCTTATAAAGCGGATCTAAAAAACACGCTGGCGCTTTGTAACTATTTAGGCAATCCTCAAAATAACATCAAAACAATACACATTGCAGGCACTAATGGAAAAGGCTCTGTGAGCCATATGCTGGCCGCTATCATGCAGGAAAACGGGTATAAAACAGGGTTATACACCTCACCACATTTAAAAGATTTCAGGGAGAGGATAAAAATAAATGGCAGCATGATTGCCCAATCTTTTCTCATTGATTTTGTAGAAAAAACAAAAACCATTTCTGAAGAAATAAGCCCCTCATTTTTTGAGCTCACTTTTGTAATGGCGCTGGAATATTTTTCCCGGGAAAAAGTGGACGTAGCGGTTATTGAAACCGGCCTTGGCGGCAGATTAGACAGCACTAACGTAATCACGCCTCTTCTAAGTGTGATTACCAATATCAGTTTCGATCATAAAGATATTTTGGGAGATACGCTTGCCAAAATTGCTTATGAAAAAGCGGGAATTATCAAACAAGATATCCCGGTAGTAATTGGAGAAGTGATTCCGGAAACAAAAATTGTTTTTGAAAATAAAGCGAAAGAAACCAATTCTGAAATCATTCCCGCAGAAGAAAAATATGAAATTATATCATCAAAATATGACACAAAGAAACTGGAATTAGAAGCGCGGAATAAAGAAACAAAAATTACAAAAAATTACGAGCTTGATCTGAACGGGCTTTACCAGAGAAAAAATTTGTTGACGGTGCTTGCTGCTGTTGATATTTTAAAACAGTATTTTCCATTAAAGGAAGAAAAAATAAAATTCGCTTTATCAAGAGTAAAAAATCTTACAGGGCTTCACGGAAGATGGGAAGTAATCCACGAAAATCCAACGATAGCGCTGGATGTAGCGCACAATGAAGATGGGATCAAGCAATTGATCCATCAAATCAATAACAGCTATTTTGAAAAATTACATATTGTTTTTGGGATGGTCAAAGATAAAGACATTGAGAAAGTGTTGTCTCAACTTCCCATCAACGCGAGCTATTATTTTACCAAGGCCCAAAATCCGAGAGCATTACCGGAAAATGAATTATGGGAAAAAGCTAAATCATATCATCTTAAAGGAGAAGCATATACCAATGTAACCGAGGCTTTAAAAGCCGCGATTCACAGCGCTTCTGAAAAAGATTTAATTGTAGTGTGCGGAAGTGTATTTGTAGTAGCAGAAGTAGAAATGGGAATAAATTATAACTCTCCTAATTCTCTTAATGCATAAAAGACGCAACTATTATGAGTAGCCTGTATGATTCTATTTTCGAGAAAGAGCTTTTTTAATTCCTGCAAAGAAATCTTTTCTACTTCTAATTCTTCTGTCGCATCCAGCTTTTGTTCGCTGGTTTGTTTACCGCCTCTTGCTAAAAATAAATAAGTATAATTATCAAGTACGCCAGGGTTAGCGGCTATTTTTCCTACTTTGACAACGGATGAAAATTCATAGCCGGTTTCTTCAAGCAATTCCCTTTTCATTGCCACTTCCGGTGATTCATTTTCATCAATAAAGCCACCCGGTATTTCGATAAGTGTTTCTTTCAAAGGATGCCTGTATTGCCTCACCATCAATACTTCACCTTCTTCTGTAAGCGCTACCGCGCAAGCGGTGGTGGGTAACTCTACCACATAATATGCTTCAATAATTTTTCCCTCAGGCGTTTCACATTTATCTTTTCTTGCAGTAAAATAGTGATGCCTGCTTATATATTCAGATGACAGTACTTTCCATTTCATGCTGTCGCCTAAACTGGAATCCTCCGAAGACAACTGTCCTGTGAGAGCAGGGATTTCTGAATCATAAATTTTATTAATTCCTTCCATCTTTTAATTTTTTATTTTGAAGAAAATCTCAAAACTATCCCCCAGCGGTTTATGAGTCTTAATTCCAATTCATTCTCTTACGAAGGCTATTAATGTGGGCTACATGATGGCGGCTATGCCATGCATAAGATTTTAATAATTCCCACAATGTAATCTTAATTTTTCTTTCAGGATGATAAACGGTACGCTGCCACTGGCTTTCCGTAACATCTTCTAAAATCTGAGTCCATCGTGCGTGCAGTGCGTGAAGCATTGTAACCGAAATATTGACGGGCAATTTCTCAGTATCTGACAATTTAGCCCACGCTTCCTGGTCATACGGTTTGATGACTGGATTGTTTTCGGTTAACCCCAGTTTAAATCGCGTGTAAGCATTGATGTGACTGTCAGCAATATGGTGTACCAGTTGGTGTACCGTCCAGCCTCCCGGGCGGTAAGGCGTTTCCAGTTGCGACGCATCAAGATCCTGGATAGAAAATTCCAAAAATGAAGGAAGATTTTTTATATCCTCAATGAGAGCGGTTTTCAATGGCTCATCGAATTCTACTCCAAATTCTTTCTGCTCACTTTCTTTTCCTATCGGGTAGCTCAAATCAATATCGGCTGCCATAAATTATTTATGAACGATGTTCAATAATTCAATCTCAAAGATTAATGCAGCGCCTCCGGGTATTGCGCCACCTGCTCCCCTATCGCCATACGCTAAGTCGGAAGGAACAAACAATTTCCATTTGCTGCCTACAGGCATTAGTTGCAGCGCCTCTGTCCAGCCGCGAATAACGCCGGTAACCGGAATGGTAATTGGTTGCCCTCTTTTGTATGAATTATCAAATTCTTTACCATCAAGTAGCGTACCCAGGTAATTTGCAGAAACGGTATCCTGCGCACTTGGTATTGGCCCCGTTCCCTTCGTGATAATCTCATATTGCAATCCATCTGGTAACGTGATAACGCCCGGACGGTTTTTATTTTTTTCAAGGAAGGCGGTGCCCTCCTGTTTGGTAGCGCTAGTTTTATTAGCCATAAACTCCTGTAATTTTTGTTGTATGTTCATATTGCATGCATCTTCTGAAATGATTAACGGTTTGTTGTCATAAACATCCTTGAATGCTTTTGAGATGTATTCGGTGCTTATTTTTTCTACGCCCTGTGTTTTGTAATATTCAGCCACTTGCACACCAATGGCGTAACTAAGACTATCAGTGGAAGATAAGGTTGTGGTTTTTACCGGAGCGTGAATGGATTTTTTGACCGGTTTTTTTGTTTGGGCAAAAGTTACCGAAAACGGTAACAGTAAAAATAGAAGAATAGCTTTCATTGAGTTTATTTTTGATGAATGATCCCAATACCATCGGGAAAAAAATTAGCCAGCAAATATAGCTTAATCTTCCCTGAAATCTTTACCGGTTAAGTTAATAAAAACATCTTCAAGATTAGCTGCTTTTGTTTCTTTAGGCCGTTCAAACCCTGAAGCAACCAACTTATCAATTAATCTATCCGGAGACTCCAGCGCAATAATTTTGCCTTCATCCATAATAGCTACCCTATCGCAGAGGTATTCCGCTTCATCCATATAATGGGTTGTAATAATTACAGTAGTTCCGTCTTTTCTTATTTTTTTTATTAGTTCCCACAAATTGCGTCGTGCCTGCGGATCGAGGCCTGTTGTGGGTTCATCGAGAAAAATAATTTTTGGTTTATTGATAAGGGTGGTGGCAATAGAAAACCGCTGTTTCTGGCCCCCACTCATTTCCTTATATTTACTTTTAGCTTTGTCTTTCAGGTTTACCATTTCGAGCAAATCATTCGCGTTTGTTTTTGTATTATACAATCCGCAAAAAAGGTCAACAAGTTCCAACAAATTCAGGCCCGGATAAAAACCCGAGGTTTGTAACTGAACACCGATAATTTTTTTTATCTGCGCAGCATCGTGATCCAGGTCCATCCCATCTACCAATATTTTCCCGGAAGTTTTATCGCGAAGCGTTTCTATTATTTCAAGCGTAGTGGATTTGCCGGCGCCATTAGGACCCAAAAGGCCAAATATTTCACCTT
>JBDTGD010000127.1:0-7697 GCA_039937595.1 Ginsengibacter sp.
AGTTGCGGGAAAATAATAGTCAGCACCTCCATAGCAGGCACCCAGGCCAATCTTTGTTTTATCATCACAGTACAGAGCTAATGATTGCAGATATTTTATTGAATTGGTATCATGAATGTTCCTATAACTGTACTGGTCTGTGCCAATAAGAAATGATGAATAACGGTTGCCATAATGGCCATGAGAATCGAACCAGAGATTATCAATCAGTTTTCTTTTTCTATGAAGGATTCTGTCCACTTTTACGATTGCATCTTTAGACGACCGGGCGTTAACTACATAAAATTTCTTACGATGCAATAAACTTACTATACGGGCTCTTTCCAACATATAGAAAGCTAACAGGTCAATTTTACCTTTTCTATCCCTGGTGAATATGAAGAAATTCACCCGGCCTTTAGCAAAACCCGGTAACGGTTGCGCGTTTTTTTCATCGTCAATAGTGTGAACATTGCTTACCGTTGTTTGAGCGACTTGGCTTTCAGCTTTTGTTGAAACCAGGAAACAGCATGCGAGAAAAAATATACTTTTCATAAACTTGTTTTTATGATCTAAATCTCACGAGGTGCAGCAGTGATTCCTAATTGATCTGAACTAAGATTGCAAGTATGTTTTGCAAAATGGACAAAAGAATTTCCAGTTGTTTCTAAGGATTTGCATTTATTGCAATAGTTGTATTCTTAATAGGCAATTTCATGCCTGAGTACTTTGAAACGAATTAATCGCTAACCGAAACTATTAATCACATAGTTTAATACTAACTGGCATTTGGTAACTATTGCATTACAGTTAGCAGAAGTGCATTACAGGCAAGCAAAAAATTTTTGGAATGATCGTTTGATGTGCAGTTATCAGATAAAGTAAGCGCCGTATCATTTGTTGGTGCATATTTTTTTATGAAACAGATTGAATCCTTACCATGTTATATTTCCTGTATCCAAATTAAGTTGCAAGCCTAATATATACGCTCCGTCCAATGGCAATGCAACCATTGGAATATTAGGTTGAGGCACAGCACTAAAGCCCTCGAAATGTAACCCGTCTTTATTAGCAATACCAGCGGATAAGCTAGCAAGCCCTATAAGAATATTCCAGCCTTCCCTGCTATTCTGCTGTCGAACGCCATCTAATGTTGGCGCTATATAAAAGTTGGCATCTTTTCTTTCAAGCTGGTAGAAACAGTAACCATAACGCACATATAAATTTGTGCCATTACAAAAACCCCAATAAGATGTATCAGGCTCTTCGTAGCTTATGTTTTTTCCAACACGGTAATGCATTATATCAAGCAGTTTAGGCAAAGCACTTCCACTGTCGTAAGTAAAGCCCGGGCTGTTATTTACAAACTCTGAAAAATTATGATAGAAGCCGGGATTCAGTCTTGATGACGTTAATATAGGTTTGTTTCTTTTTTGTAAACCCTCTTGCTTTATTTGTTCAATTGTAAACTTTTGGCTTGTATCATTTACTAAACTATCTTTTATTTGTTGCCCTTTTATCATCGCCTCGCACAAACGCAATAAATAATAATCCCAAAATTCAAAGTTTATATGTTTACCATTTCTATGTGCATCGAAAGAAGTCTTATAGCTAAACTTTTCTTTTAAGAACGTATCAACTGATCCGTGATATGCATAACTGCTTTTACTACCGGTATATTCTTTGCATAAAACATAACCTGCTGTTAAAATAAAATTCGTATCGCTTATCAAATCATCCTGGATGCTTAATTTTTCAAGCTGAATAACCAACGTGTCTTTACCCGGCACGTATAATGCATGATAATATTTATCAATTACATGTTGCAATGCAAGCGGCTGGCTTGCTGTATCCCGCAAAGAAAGATAGCTGGCAAGATGAAATCCTATTATTGTTGTATCATACCGTGAATCAATTATACGAATCGCAGAAAATGGAATAAAATCTTTCAGCTCAATACCTTCATGTTTTTCAATTGTCCCCTTTATTGTTCTTATTTTCTTTTTAGGAATAAAAGTGAATTGGGATGAAACATCAGCAACTATAAAATTTACTAAACAGAAAAGTATAAAATGCTTCATACTAAAATGGATATGTTTCTGCGAATATTTCTTTAGTATTTCTTTGATTTTAAAAATGAATAAGCGACTTTAAAATCAAGTCAATAAAATCGTACTGCTAAAATATCAAACACCAAAGCAGTAATCATGATAGATTTGGCAGTTGTTGTTTTTAAATTGGTAGAAATGCATTATGAGGGAGCAGTATTTTTGGATGCCTTGTTGAAGTCATGACAGTATCAAGATTCAGGAACATCTTTGACTATTTATTTGTCTAAAGCGACTTTATAGAGAAAAATAAAAATCTGCGTTTTTTATTCATTTACTACATAGGCGTTGACAGGGTCTCAATGTTGTCATTTAAATTACCTAATAACTAAATGAAGTGTGTGCTCTATTGTAATCCTTTTTTTGCATCGCATTAGGATAAACATCTTGTGGGGCGCTACTCTTCCCGTGTGTTTGCAGTTGCAATTTAATCGTTGGGATAATTAAAATATGCATAAGGCAGCGAGGAAAGAATGGTAAACACTTTAAGCCGTTGTGCCGATAACTGTTGAAACAAAAGTGCATTTGCAGGAAGATATTTTCCAAATACTGTCAATATGGGTAAGCCATTTATATAAAACTCTTTTACTACTTTTTCATTAGAAGTTTTCATGCTGAACGAATCAGCACCCATCATCCCGGAAAGTTCTACTTCATCCTCCAGATTCTTTTTCTTCCACTCTTCAGGTAAGGAAATAATTGTTGTGCTGTCTTTACCATCCCAAAGGCGTGTATAATCAAGAAACTCATCTGCAATATACCTTATGCGAAAAGTTACCAGCGTATCATTGCCGAGTGTTATACTGTTTAAAATTGCTGGGTCTGTATGCCGCTCAACAATGCTCGCATCTCCATTAGTGATTGAATAACTTTTGGTGCCGTCACTGTATTTTTCTTTCTCCCTGGTACGTTCTTCCTCTTCCCGCTCTGTATAAATCAGGGAGCAATGATAAACGCTGTCTGCTTCTTTGAATAGCAGGTCAGCGTTGTATTTAAACGCTTTAGTTTTTCTTGAACCCACTCCGGTTAAAACTGTTAATGCGCCGGACAATATGTTACCGCCAACATATCGTTTTACGCCTATTCTCGTATAATGGGTCGCTTGCTCTTCAAAGGAAAATACAGGCTCCGTAATATGCTGAATGTTTTTGTTATCGTTTTCGAAAACCAGTTTCATCAGTGGCGCGCCAGGTCTCTTTGTTTCTGTAAATAGACATGCCGGTTTAAGCCATAACGACTTATTGGTTACCACCTCTTGTTGAAAAAGCCAAGTGGCTATACTGTCAAAAGCTTTTATAAAACTTGCAGGGTGAGCTGGTATCTTGGCGAGTACAATTTGGTACGGTGGTGCCTTTTCTCTATACAAGTTCACTTTCATATCCTTCTCCATAATTAGCGAATCATTGGCGCCGTTTATGATCCTGCACCTAAACTCGAACAGGGTCACTAACGATTCCTCCGAATTGTAAGACAGGTTTCCATAATTGGTTTCAAAAAATTGTAAAAACAGGTACCACTTGCCCGGTTCTTTGTCTTTCAGCTTTGCTTTGAATTTCGGTGTAAGCGTAAATGGTCCAGGGCTTTTTACCGATAAGGAGAAGTCAGGCATTGTTATATTCCACCGGCGTGCCGCAGCCCGTGCAAAACAAGCTTTAATACTGTCTTTGATAGCATATACAGGCGAATTGATCTCGAGGCTGGCTTGCGGTGCATCCGCCATAAGAACTTCTTTTTTGCAGATGTATTCAAAGCTTTGCACCACCAGTACGGGTTGCTGGCTGCTGCCATATATCCATGGTATGACAAAACAAACTGCAAATACAGCACTTGGTATTATGCGCTTAAAAATTAATTATTGTAAATGTATTTCATTTCAAAAGCTAGAACACAAAGGTCTTACGACAACATCGCATTTGGCAGATGTTGTTTTTCGATTGGCAGAAAAGTATTCTAAGGGAGTAATATTTATTGAATACCCGAGGTTTCCGCACTGACAGTATCAAGATTCGGGACATATCAGCTTATCTATGTCCCGGGTAAACTACTGTCGCAAGAACTTACTTTTAGTGCTCAGTCTTCGCTAAACTTCTATCTGGTTCAGAAAAATAAATATCAAATCGGGTTATTAGGTGTTCAGTGTAAACTACCAAACCGAAGATGTCTGTTATAAAGGAATGGGCTGAAATTCGAGAAAGATGATTTAGATTTATTAGATGATTGTAAGAAGCGTAAAATATTTTTTTCTTTTCCTTCTTGCAATAATGGAATGTCTATTCGTTTTTCCTCAACTGGCTCCTTTGCGTTTTAAAATGTTTGAACCGGGTTTGCTTAAGTGGGCCGACATCAGATCAATTACACTTGCAAAATCCGGAAAGCTTTGGCTGGGTACTGCGCAGGGTCTTGCATCTTTTGATGGAAACGATATCATGTATTTGTCTCAATTTAATAAAGCTCGAAATATTGCAAAAGGTTACCAGCGCATTGAAAGTTTTGCTGATGATGGAATCGGCCATATATGGTTTGCTGCAGGCGATAGCCTGGTAAAATTGGACATAATTACCGGAAAAGTATTCGCAAAAACACTCCCTAATTTTGATCCAGCCGACACGTTGAAAAGGAATGAAGGCCACAATCCTTACCTGGATGGAGAAGGAAAGCTTTGGCTTGGATTAGGCCGGAATGGTTTTGTAATATATGATACAGCTAAACAAAAATTTGAACATTATAACTTTGATATAACCAAGCCACAGGAGTGGCAGGACCGATATCACAACACTGCTTTTTATTTCACGCAGGATCTATCCAATAAAAATATAGTTTGGATTGCATGCTACGGTTCCGGTATCTACTGGTTTGATAAAAACGAGAAAAAGATTTTTAAAAACTTCCATGCGGCCAATAAGAAAGATTCCTGCTGGATAAACACAAAAGTCACGATGCTTGACCCACAAAAAGACGGCACCATTTGGTATAGCACCTGGGGCAACGGCATGGGAGAATATAATACCAAAACCGGATCCTATAAAGTGTATGCTGCAGAAGGTGCTTTTTTCGGAATTGAAAATGGTACCCGTCAATTATTTTTCGGCGGTGCTATACCATCTTTTTGCAAAAAATCTGATACCGAATATTATGTAGCAAGAGAGGACACGTTACCGGCAGTCTTTAATAAGCTTACAAAAAGATATACCTACATCAATGACGTAATGCTTGATAAAACGCTGCCCCGGGCCACTGATATGAAAACAGATACGAGAGGCAACACCTGGTGCCTGAAGGGAGGAAGGCTATTTATTTCATCTCCGCAGTACCGGATGTCTAAAGACATTCCTTTTAAAAACCGGTACGCCGTAACCCGGGATGGGATTGAGTTACGGGATATAATTTGGGATAGTGTCAACCATATCTATTTTGCCGCCGTCCAATTCTCGCAAGGCATCTATGTCTTAGACAGCAATTTCAACACCATTAAGATAATACCAATGCCTTACAGTTATGGCAAGAATGGTGTAACTGGTTCGGCGTTGGTATGGCGGGTAAGGAAAGATAAGAAAGGCCGGCTGTGGGCATTGGGTGAAAAACTTTTTGTATCGGATGCGTCAGGAAATAAAATGGTACCGGCTGAAAGCCTATTCAATTCTATACTCCAGCTAAAAGAGGAATTCGCCGATTTTGAGATGGATGAAAGTGGTAATATTTGGTTACATACTGTGAATCATCAATTGTTGTGTTGGAATGCTGATAATGGCAATTTATACGAAATAAATCTTCCTTCAACAGCGAAAAACAACGAATCGGAATTTGCAAATGGCAATATTTTGATTGACAATAAAAGGCATCTTCTCTATGTTGGCGATGAGAACGCAATTTACCAGTACAATACAATTTCGCGCAAATTCAATTTTATACTTTGCCGTGACTTACCTGATCCCCGCGTAAAAAGTTATGCACTAGACGGGACGGGTAACCTTTGGGTTCAAACTTTTTTCAGCGGTATAAAAATGTATGAACCCACGAAACTGACGCCTATGGCACGCCTCACTGCTAAGGAAGGCCTTACAGATAATTTGGGTGAAAAAATGATAACTGGGCCGCCGGGCTATATGCTTTTCTTTACGCCAAGGGGCGGAAATGTCTATTCCTGTGTTGACAGTACTTTTGTGAATTTTGACATTGATAACGGGCTTCTCTCAGATGCTCCGATCTATATGTCGTATGCCAATCAACAATTCTTTTTCACTGCACCCAGGATAGGCCACACGCAATACGCCAGCCTTACTTCTTTATTATCTCTTCAAAAAAATATAACGGCTTATCTTGACAATATAAAAGTGTTGGGTCAAAATTATAGTACCGATACATTACCAGAGTTTTTAAATAAATTGAAGCTGTCGCACAATAGCAATGATATTGAATTAAGCTTTTCCTGCAATGAATTTGAGTTTCCTGAAAAGGTGCAATACGCTTATCACCTTGATGGGGTGGAAACACAATGGAACTATACTAATTATCAAAACAGGAAGGTTACTTATGTTGACCTGGAGCCGGGCACTTATACATTTCACCTAAAGGCAAGGATGCGCGGAGGTAAATGGACAGAATTAAAGGATCCACTTCACATCACAATTATACCGGCTTGGTGGCAAACAGGTTTATCTAAAATTCTTACGGCTGTTATCTCGCTGGCGCTTGCATGGCTCTTAATCCTTTGGCGAATAAAAAGTGTTCGCCGTGAAGAACATGAAAGAAGCAGCCACGAAAAGGAGCTCCTTGAACTGGAAGCCAAAGCGCTTCGCTCCCAAATGAATCCTCATTTTATTTTTAACTGCATGAACTCTATAAAGAGCCTCATACAGGAGCATGAAGAAGTAAAGTCCATCAATTACCTAACTACTTTTTCAAAACTTATCAGGACTATTTTCCAAAATTCAGATAAGAAGGAGATAAGTTTGTACGATGAAATCGAAACGTGTAAATTTTATCTTCAATTAGAATCAATGAGGTTTGATGCTGCTTTTAATTATACCATAAATACAGATCCCGAAATAGACTTAAAATCGGTAAATATTCCAGCGCTTATTATTCAACCATTCATTGAAAATGCCATCTGGCATGGGATTGTACCCGGAGGCGCCAGAGGCAATATTAGGCTGGATGTTGAAAGAAATAATGGCTATGTAGATATCATCGTCGAAGATGATGGCATTGGAAGAGAGGTGTCACGCCAGAATAAAGCGGCCACGAGGGCTACGCACGATTCCAAGGGAGTAAGCCTTACTCAATCACGGCTTGAATTAGACAACCTCCTTAAACAAAGAAATGCAAAATTTGAAATCTTTGATAAAAAAGATGAAATGGGTAATGCATTGGGAACAAAAGTTATTATCAAAATTCAGGAGGAGACAGAATGATACGATCTATAATTATTGATGACGAACAACATTGTATAAAGTCTTTATCAAAAGACATTGAACTGCATTGTTCTTCGGTAGAAATTATAGAGACCTGCAACTCGGCCAAAGAAGGGCTTTTCGCGATAAAAAAACAAGTGCCTGATCTTGTTTTTCTCGATGTGGAAATGCCCTGGATGAATGGATTTGAAATGCTGCA
>JBDTGD010000128.1:0-2648 GCA_039937595.1 Ginsengibacter sp.
GAATTATTAGATACGCATGGTTTTCCGAAGGATTTAACGGAGCTTCTTGGTAAAGAAGTAGGATGGACTTTAGATGAAAATACTTACACAATTGCAATGCAACAACAAAAAGACCGCAGCCGTGCAGCAGCAGTTGTAGATACAGAAGATTGGATTGTACTAAACGAAAATACCGGGAAAAACTTCGTTGGCTATGAAAATTTAGAAAGCCGCAGTAAAGTTTCGAGATATAGGAAGACAAAATCAAAAGGAAAAGAAACGTTTCAAATTGTTTTAGATACGACACCATTTTATGCTGAAAGTGGCGGCCAGGTGGGTGATACGGGTGTTTTGGTATTTGGCAATGAGGAAATTCCTGTAATCAATACTAAAAAGGAAAATGAACTTATTTTACATTTTACCGAAAAACTTCCTGTAAATATTGATTCAGAAGTTGTGGCAAAAGTGGATGTTGATAAAAGAAAAAAGACAGCCGTTCATCACAGTGCGACGCATTTGATGCACGCGGCTTTGCGCAAAGTCTTGGGGACACATGTACAACAAAAAGGGAGTTTGGTAAATGAAGATTACCTGCGTTTTGATTTCTCTCACTTTACTAAAATGACTAAAGAAGAAATTGAAAAAGTGGAATCAATTGTCAATGAAAAAATAAGAGAAAATATTGCTGTGGTAATAAGACAGATGGCAAAAGAAGAAGCCCTGAAAACCGGAGCAATGGCGTTGTTCGGAGAAAAATATGGCAATGTGGTTCGTGTTGTAATCATGGATCCTGAATACTCCATTGAATTATGCGGAGGCACTCACGTAGGAAATACAGGCGAATTAGGAATTTTTAAAATCACGAATGAAACCGCCGTTGGAGCTGGTTTGCGAAGAATAGAAGCGGTAAGTGGAAAAGCTGCGGAAGATTTTATCAATAAAAAACTGGAAGAATTAGATGCTGTCAAACAGCAACTAAAAAATCCTAAAGACACATTGAAAGCACTGGAATCCCTTTTATCAGAAAAAGAAAAACTGAACAAAGAAGTGAGCCATTTGGAATCGCAAATACTTCAGACATTAAACGAACAAATAAGTAAGAATGCTGTTTTAATAAATGGTGTAAATTTTATTGGGGAAATTATTTCTGTATCTAATGGGGATGCGCTGAAAAAATTGGTTTCTCTTTTAAAAGAAAATGTAAAAGATTTTCTTATCGTATTAGCGGCGGACATTGATGGTAAAGCAAATGTGGTTGTCGCCATTGATGAGCATCTTGCTACTGCAAAGCAATTAGATGCTGTTAAAATCATAAAAGAGACCGTAGCGCCTCTTATCAAGGGAGGCGGCGGCGGACAAAAGACTTTAGCTTCTGCCGGAGGGCAGGATGTTTCTAAATTAAAAGAGGTAATTGCGAAAGTAAAATCGTTGATATAAAATGAGTAAATTTGATAAAGTTATATTCAAGTTACTATCCGGTGTATCTGATAACAATTTTGAATTTTCGGACTTGGTTTCTTTGCTAGTAAGATTCGGGTTTGAAGTCAGGACAAAAGGTAGTCATCATATTTTTTTTAAGAAGGATATAGAGGAAATAATAAATCTGCAGTCACTTAACGGTAAAGCTAAACCCTACCAAGTTAAACAAGTTAGAACTATTTTGATAAAATATAAATTAGTCAAAGACGATGAAAACAAAATATGAGATAATAATCTACTGGAGCGATGAAGACAATTGTTTTATTGCCGAGGTACCTGAACTTTCAGGTTGCAAGTCCGATGGAAATACTTATGCTGAAGCGTTGAAAAATGTGGAAATTATTATTTCAGAATGGATTGAAACTGCAAAGTTAATGGGTAGAACTGTTCCTAAGCCAAAAGGTAAATTGATGTATGCATAAAGGATCCTTTTGGATTCATTTAAAAATTAAAGCGCAATGAAAGTCATTAAAGGAAACTTTTCTGATCAAAACAAAAAGCAGAAAAATTCATTGGAGAAAAAAAATGAGGATATCCCCATAATTTCAGATGAAGACGGCAACTATTCTGTTATGTTGATCGATTTAATAAAGTGTTATATGGATGCTAATCCAACAGCGGACGACCTGGAAGAAAAGTTGCAACTTGGGATATTAGCGTGGAATTTAGCCATTCAAAAACCATTAGGAATTGAGGGGTATAATGATAGCTTAAAATCCGCAGTGGCGGAAGCGGGGCTTAATAAAAAGCAGGTTGAGCTGATAAAAAAAATGGAAAAAGATAAACAAACAAAATACCCAGAGCATAACAGTTTTATCAAAGACTATGAGTTAAAAGAAGATACCGATAACCGGATGAAAGTAATGGTTAACTGCCTTCCACTTATGGATATGATGTCGGAAGGCCTGGATTTAGATGACGATGACTTTGACGATGACGATTTACTTGAAAATGATCAATACGAAGAAGGAATTGTGGATAGAAGCGCCTTCTCGCTAAATTATAAATCTGCTTTTAAAGAATGGGCTAAGAAAGCAAATATTAATATTAAGCCAACAGTAAACGTCATTTACCTGGTTGACGAAAAAGATTCAGAGCAGGAAGCTAATGATTGGTTAAAGAAAAACTTTCAAAAGATCATGAGTGATGAACTGGCAGCGGTAACAGATAATAAAAGAAAATGGCCCAAA
>JBDTGD010000129.1:0-4182 GCA_039937595.1 Ginsengibacter sp.
CCAATAAAAACTTGCACTGAGCATTTTTTGACGCTCTGCCAACACCCATAACGGAACACCGCCGTACCATGTTGGATCTTCAACAGCCTTTTTATCCCGTATCCGGTAAAATTGATTGCGTGCCTTATCATAAAAAGTATTATCCACAATGCCATCGTGGGAAGGATACAAACCAGTGATCATCGCATAATGATTTGGAAACGTTAGGGACGGATAGCAAGGCTTCATTGAAGCAGCCTCAACTCCATCGCTGCTGATTTTTTTCAGAAATTCAGCATCGTATTTTTCAGCAAGGTCGTAGCGGAAACCATCTGCTGAAATAAGAATAATGTATGGCTTTATTTGCTGGCTAGCATTATTCACACGGTTGGGAATAACATACTGAGTAGTGTCCTGAGCAAAAAGATGTTGGGATATAAATAAAATCACCAAAAAGAAGGCCTTACGTAACCCGGCTGATTTATGGAACATTATTTTTTTATTAAATAGAAGTTTAAAATATTTCGCAAAGCAACGAAATAAAAAGAAAATCATTTTCCGTCAACGATATCTTCCGACCAGGATTTCGTTGGGTTTTTGCGCCTCGCCCATATTTGTCCCTTATGTTTAACGGGAATATCAGTGCCTAATATTTTCCCCCATGGTTTTAATTCATCCACTCTGTCAAAAATTATTTTAAGCACTGCAATAAAAGGAACAGATAAAAACATTCCGGGTATCCCCCAGAGCGCTCCGCCCATCAAAACAATGACCAGGGAAACAAGCGCATTAATCTTTACCTGCGATGACACAATTCTTGGAACCAATATATTATTATCAATAAACTGTATGATAGCGTAAGCGGCAATTATTCCTAACTGAGTAGAGAATCCATCTTTTGTAATAGTGGCAATGATTATCGGAAGCGCAATGGCTATAATGCCCCCGATATAAGGCAATACATTTAACAGCGCTCCGATAACACCAAGCAAAACGGCATATTGAACGCCCAGGATCAATAAGGCTGCAGAATTCATTATGGCAACAATGATTGCTTCCAGAAGAAGCCCTACCATGTAGCTCTGTATTGCATTTTTGGTCTCCCGTAACACAGTACTCACTTGTTTGGAGTTTTTTTCAGAAAATACTTCGAATAAGAAATTTAGAATTAATGTTTTATAAAACAAAGTCAGGAAGATATAAACCGGCAAAAGGAATATTACGCTAAATGTTCCGAACACCGACCCCAATGTCTCGCCGATATAAGGTTTCAGACTGGTTTCTCCTTCGGATATTAATTGATTTTGCTTCGCGACCGTTATTGAATAATGATTTTGAAGCCAAACTTGAAGGCTATGAAAAAGCTGTGAAAATTTTTCTTTAAGCACCGGGAGGTTGTCAGAAAATTTTACGATTTGGGAGGATATAAAATACATAACACCTGCCACAAAAAGAATTGCTAACAATAATGAAAGAGAGATTGCTACGATCCTGTTTACTTTTTTCCGGATCATCAAGTTCACCAAAGGATTTAAAAGAATAGCAATCATTGATGCAAAAGCAAGTGGTACCAAAATACCCCGAAGAATAAAAAGTACAAATATAAAAAGGATGATTCCAAAAAGGGAAACGGTGGATCTGATAAAGAAAGGATATTTTTTTTCCATAAAATAAGAATAAGATTAAAGCCCCGCAAGGCTTTTGAATAAAGGTTAGGAACGCAATCGTAAATTTGTTTTGCAATAATAAATCTAATGAAAGCAATAAATAAGAAAAATAAAAAAATCGGCTGCATCGCGAAAAATAAAATATAAATTATTATATTGGCAGAATATTTCGATGATTGCCTGGTACCATATTTCTCAAACTAAATAATGCTTATTTCCATGAACGAAAACATTAACAAAAGCGCGCTGTTTAACGGTAGCTGTTTTGCACTAATTACCACTGCTTTTACATTTAGCATCCGGGCTGGCATTTTGCCCCAGCTTGGAAAAGATTTTAACCTGACTGCTGAGCAGCTTGGGTTTATCAACTCCATGTGGTTTGTAGGATTCCCGATTTCTATGATTATAGGAGGCCTGGTGTATCATTCCTTTGGGCCCAAGAATATAATGAGAGTCGCTTTCGTAGCTCATACACTGGGCATCGTCTTCACCATTTATTCGGGAGGCTATGCGCTACTACTTATCTCTACGCTTTTCATCGGATTTGGAAATGGCTGTACCGAAGCAGCCTGCAATCCTATGATAGCAGATACTTACTCTGGTGTAAAAATGAATAAGATGCTGGGAAGGTTTCATATGTGGTTTCCCGGTGGGATTGTGGTAGGCAGTCTTATCTCTAAATTTATGACAGACGCGGGATACGGATGGCAGACACAAATGTGGGTTACGATGGTTCCAACAATTATTTACGCTGTTCTTTTTTATGGAAAGGCATTTCCAAAATCAAAGGAAGAAGCCACCCATCTTTCCAAAAATTTTAAAGCGATGTTATCTCCCGTTTACATCTTTTTGTTTTTCTGTATGGCGTTAACCGCTATTTCCGAATTTGGACCTCAGCAGTGGGTAGGTCTCATCATGAGCAATAGTGGTGCAAGCCCCATGCTGATTCTGGCACTCGTAACGGGATTAATGGCAGTTGGAAGATTTTTTGCAGGCCCTGTGGTTAAGAAATTTGGACAAACAGGCGTGTTGCTTATGTCGTCTATTTTTGCAGCCATTGGTATTTATCTATTGAGTACCGTAACCGGCCCAATGGCTTATGTGGCAGCCATGATCTTTGCGGTTGGCGTATGTTATTTCTGGCCAACCATGATTGGTTCAGTGGCACAAAGAGCGCCATTAAGCGGTGCTTTAGGAATGTCTGTGTTGGGTGGAATAGGTATGTTTTCCACAGCCATTTTTCAACCGATAATAGGAAGCTGGATTGATAAAGCAAGAAACGTAAGTGCCATTGCAGGATTAAAAGGCACTGAACTTGAACTTGCCGCGGGGCAACACACACTAGCCAAAATGGTTGCTTTTCCCATTATTTTGATTGTATTATTCGCAATATTTTTCATCTGGCAAAAGAAACCGCAAACATCTGAGTCACTTAAATTGGCGGTGGATTAAATAAGTGCATCCTTTGCAACACCTGCCAGGTTTTTAAAACCTGGCAGGTGTTGTAGTTAAAGGCTAGTAAAGGCTGTATGTAATTGTGGATTTACCCGATTGATTACATCCGATAAAATAGCCTAAATTAAAATATGCGTTATTTGTTGGTTCACTATTAAAGTGATTCTTGCAAGAAGTAATTTTTCTATTTTAAATTATAGAATGGCATTTTGGTGTAAGGGCAATCCCTTGCGGTTGCCTTTTTATGAGCACCAGAGATCACGGCCATGGTTAAATGTTGCGGTTGATCTTTTATGTGAACAAAGCACGGGGCACGTGTAAATCGCGAACGTACAAAAAAAGGAAATCCGTTAATATTTCCTTTTTTAATTGTTCAAAAAAACAATATTTTATCGCACAGCGCTGTCAGCGGAATTAGCTACCCTTCCGCCACAAATAAATCTCTTGGAATAATATCGATCGTCAAGGCTGCTTATTTTAACACCATGGGTTGAAGCCTGGAAGAAATAATTGTTTTCTAAATATACGCCTACATGGGATACACCACCGTGGGTATTGAAGAAAACCAGGTCGCCTTCCTGTAATTCATCTCTGTCTATATGCTCGGTAGCCTGGTACTGCTCTCTTGCAGTTCGTGGCATATTAAATCCATAAACAGCAAGTAAAAGAGCTCCGGTTAGTGCGCTGCAATCAATACCTCTTTTGGTAGATCCCCCAAGACGGTAGCGGGTTCCAAACCATTCATCTATAAATCCGAGTAAAGAAAGATTTTTCAAAGATTCCACATCTACATCCATCATCATTGCATACTTAAACTGGATTGCAGAAAGATGCTCAATGATAGAGGATTTTGCCTCAACTGCTGGGACATATTCTTCCTTGGTAACAACAGGAGCCGTTACAATTTTTACACTCTTGGTACCACCACTTTCTGTATTCTTTAGTATGCCATCGGGGGTAAATGAAATGCCATTGATATAAACAGGAGAAACGCTTTCACCATTATTGGTTACGCTTATGCTGTTAACACTTGTCTGAGCATTTGCAAATTGAACATTGCAAAAGAATAATAAGGATAGAC
>JBDTGD010000130.1:0-1532 GCA_039937595.1 Ginsengibacter sp.
CAGGTAAAGAAGAAATTGGTGGCAGAAATAAAAACCATGAAGATGGGAACTGTGGAAGATTTTAGCAATTTTATAAATGCGGTAATTGATGAGAAGAGTTTTGATAAAATAGAGGCTTATATTAAGCAGGCCAGGAAAGATAAAGAAGCAAAAATATTAGTCGGGGGTAAATGTGATAAGACGAGTGGTTATTTCATTGAACCTACCGTAATAGAAGTTAGCGACCCGAAGTATGTCACTATGTGTGATGAACTTTTTGGCCCGGTGCTTACTATGTATGTGTATGATGAAAACAAATTTGAGGAAACCATTAAACTGGTGGACAATACTTCGCCTTATGCATTAACGGGCGCTGTGATTGCGCAGGACAGAATTGCCGTGGAATTAGCTACAAAAAAATTAACGAACAGTGCGGGGAATTTTTATATCAATGATAAACCAACGGGCGCTGTGGTGGGCCAGCAACCGTTTGGCGGAGCAAGAGGAAGCGGTACTAATGACAAGGCAGGAAGTATTTTAAATATGTATCGCTGGCTAAGTGCAAGAACTATTAAAGAAACTTTTATCCCGGCTACTGATTACCGTTACCCATTTATGAAAGAAGAAATAAGTAATAAGAAATAACAAATAACAAAGTGATGAGAGATGATTAATAAGAAACGATTCACGATTCACTATTCACCTTTCACAATTGTCGATTGACCATTCACCAATGAATACCATTCTCAACAAATATCAACTTCAGATAACTATTGAGCGCCTTGCGTGCCAGGTGGTAGAAAATTATACCGATCTGTCATCTGTTGTTTTGATTGGCTTGCAACCGCGCGGGATTTTTTTAGCGAATAAAATTTATGAGCATTTAAAAAAAATAAAACCGGAACATAAATTTCTTTACGGGAAATTAGACATTACCTTTTACCGTGATGATCTTCGCAAAGAGCTACATGCGCCTAATCAAACGGATATTTCTTTCTCGATAGAAGATAAAAATGTGGTTCTCATCGATGATGTTTTATTTACCGGCAGGACTATCCGTGCTGCTTTAGATGCCATATTATCCTTTGGTCGCCCCCGCAAAGTAGAACTTTGCGTTTTAATAAACCGCCGCTACAGCCGCCAACTTCCTATCCAGCCCGATTACTGCGGCAAATCAATTGATTCTATTATTTCCCAAAAAGTAAAAGTAGAATGGGATAAGGAAGAGGTGAATTTGTATTGAGGAGATTCCCGATTAGACTTTCTATTTCCTTTTTTGTAAAAAATAAGTACTTATATTTGTACTCAAACGAGTACAATTATGGAAGTTTTAAATTATACTGAATTTCGCAAAGAACTGAAATCATCATTAGACAAAGTAAGCAATGATGAAGAAGTCATTATAGTTTCCCGTGGTAAGAACAAAAATGTAGTAGTCATTTCTCTTAATGAATATAATTCCTTAAAAGAAACCATGTATTTGTTAAGTTCGGAAAAAAACAGGAAAAGACTCCAGGAATCAATTGATGAAATGAAAAATGGTAAATTTTCTT
>JBDTGD010000131.1:0-4867 GCA_039937595.1 Ginsengibacter sp.
ATGAGTACTATTAAGGGTTTGAGGCGGGGGTTTAAAAAGAATGTTCGGACAAGTACCTCCATGATACCATTCGTCAGAAATCCTGAAAATCGTATTGAATTGCAACTCCTTGTTTTAGGCACTTATATTTTTTCGGCCATATTTACCGGTTGGATGGAGTATTTGGCATCCAAATATTTACCCTTACTTCCGTTGGTGCTTATTCTCGGTGTGGTAGTTATTTTATGGAAACACATAAAAAAAATATCTTTGAATGAATAGATTTTTTTATAAAGGTTACAGCATTGCGGAATTTTTTTTGGATGATTCTCCTTTATTGAAAAGGCTTTCCTTAAAATTTTAAAATTATGGTAGATTGAAAATGAAGACTCAACATAAAATCGTCTGGACTATTGGCCATTCTACACGAACGTTGGAAGAGTTAATAGAAATGCTTCGTTCCTTTAAAATAGAAATGGTCGTGGATATCAGAAGTTATCCAGGGTCGCGACGTTATCCGCAGTTTAATAAAGAAGCGCTTGAAGTTTCTTTACCCGAAAATGATATCCAATATGTGCATATAAAAAAACTAGGCGGCAGGAGAAAAGTAAACCCGGAATCTAAAAACACAACGTGGCGACACGTCGCTTTTCGCGGTTATGCCGATTATATGGAAACGGACGAATTCAAAGAAGGAATACAGGTACTGGAAAAAATTGCGTTGCAACAAAGAACTGCTTTTATGTGTTCGGAAGCAGTGTGGTGGCGCTGCCACCGTTCCATGGTTTCGGATTATTTAAAAGCCCACGGTTGGAAAGTGATGCATATTATGGGATTGAACAAGGAAGAGGAGCATCCCTACACTTCGCCCGCAAAAGTGGTAGATGGCGAATTGAGTTACCGGCCTGATAAAGATGAAAAGTGAAAAAATCCCGATGGTCATCGGGATTATTAAAAAAATTAAAGATTTTTCAAATAGTGTCCTATTACCTATTCCCACAAAGCCACCAAGATCACAAAGAAGTAGCTTTGTGACCTTCGTTTCTTTGTGGGATCAATGACAATTTATGGTTGAGATATCACCAGTTTATGAAGCACTATTGAATAACGCCACAACCAATCCTGGCACCTGCATTTCCGGCTGGCTGGGAAACAAAGTCATCCACACCTCCATGAACTATAATGGCTTTACCAAGAATATTTGTTTTCATATTGCCACCAAGAGACCATAGGTCGGTTTCCAGCTCCATGCTCCCTTTTCCGTTCATATCGAGGCTTACATTTCCTATATCTCCGGAATGATAACTACTGCTGCCCCATTTTCCGTGTTGCGCATTCGTCGGATTCCAGTGGCCTCCGGCAGCTTTACCCATGTCGCCACAATCGCCATTAGCATGAATATGTACGGCTACACTTTTATTGGCTTTTTGGGGAATGGTGAGTTCTATTTTCATTTTTACTTTGCCATCCGGCTCAGCCGTGAAATCAGCAGTTCCGTTCAAAGTGGTATCTGTAAGTGATTTTAAATCTGCCACGGCGTGGTCCTTCATGGGTGCAGGGGCTGTTGAATTTTTGCTAACCCCCGACACCGTGTCAGCAGGTGTTGTGCTGGAGTTGGAACTACTGCCGCCGCTGTTGCAGGACATGATAGTCAAAGAAGCCATCAAAAGGAAGCTTGCTGTCTTAAATGATTTGATAGGTTGTTTCATTTGTAGATTGATTTAATTGAATAAACGATTGGTGCTTTTTACAAAGTAATAATAATGTCAGTAAATAAGAAAAACTCCTTGTTCTGCAGGCTAATTGCAAAGAGTTTCTTTTTTTCCGGCGAACTATTTTTAAACTATTAAATTTCTATCATAAATGATGCCTCATTTTACTCAGCCCGTAAAAAAAGAAACCATTTTGTCTCGAAATATAACAGTCATCAGCAAACGAACTTTTAATTCAGATTTTTATTCTCCGAAGAAATAGATATTTAAATCCTGCGGTTGATTTTATTTTTGAATATATCCTGTGAAAATGAGAATTAATAATATCAAGCCAACTGCCACGCGGTAAATTCCCCAAATACGAAAGCCATGTTTTTTCAAAAACTCAATAAAAAATTTGATAGCCAGCAAAGCAACCACAAAAGCGACAATGTTACCGATAAGAAGAAGCTTTATTTCTTCGCCTGAAAAACCGCCGCCGTGTGTGTAATGTTTGAACAATTTGTAGCCCGTAGCAGCGATCATGGTAGGTACCGCGAGAAAAAATGAAAATTCAGCAGCGGCACTGCGGGTAAGCTTTTGCTGCATTCCACCGATAATGGAAGCTGCGCTTCTGCTCATCCCGGGAATCATCGCCAGGCATTGCCAGACGCCGATTGTAAATGATTTGGCATAAGTGACTTGTTTTTCTGAACGTATCGTGGGATTCTTAAAAAACTGATCAACAAAAATCAAAACGATGCCTCCAAGAAGAATGGCAAATACGACTACCAGTGTGCTCCCCATCATTTCGTCAATTTTGTCTGCAAGAAATAAACCTAAAATAATTGCAGGGAGTACACCTATAATTAATTTGAAATAAAAATGAAGATTCTTAAAATCAAAAAACTTTTTCCAATATAAAACCACTACGGCAAGAATGGCTCCCAATTGAATTGCTACCGTGAACATTTTTGTAAATTCATCTTCTTTTATACCCAGCAATTTTTCCGCGATAATCATGTGGCCGGTCGACGAAATAGGGATGAATTCGGTAATACCTTCTACAATGCCGATGATAATGGATTGAACAATGTTCATTTTTTTTAAATTATTATTTTGCAAAAAGAGATGAAAGAAATTGCACAAAAAAAAGCGATGAAGGTATCATCGCTTACTTTTATATTCTAAGAAATTATTTTTGTTTTTTTATGATGGCATATATTTCTATTATAAAACCGCCTACAATAAGAATGGGCGCTAAGGTTATTCTTCTAAAACTGTAAATAACGGCATCATTGAAAACATTGGGGTCGGGACTTTTGCCTCCGGACATAAGAAAAAAACCAAGCGTTAATACTACAGCGCCGATCAGCATCCATTTATAGTTATCTTTTGTAAACAAAACACTCTCTTCGCGTGAAGAATGAATGTCTTTGTGAGCAACGGAAGGAGTAACTTTTTTATTTGTACTCATATTTTATTTTTTGTTTGCAATATTAAGAAATAATCGGAGATATGGTTCTCAATACAATTCATCTAATTTCATCTTTAAATATTTTAAAGCTGAACGATGCGTGCTCAATAAAGTAATACAGATACCAAGGATAATGATTCCTGCAAATATCAACAGCATATTATTTGTATCGTGAAGTAATTTCAAATATGGGATAAATCTTTCAGAAAGCTCTATAAATCCCAGCATCAAACCGATGGCTATTGCTGAGGCAATAATGCCGTTAACGACAGCGCGCCCATCGAGCGGCCGGGTGATAAATCCACGCGTAGCACCTACCATCTGCATCGTTTTTATGATAAATCGATTGCTATACATGGCCAGCCTAATGGTATTATCTATGGAAACAATTACTAAAAGTGACAGTATGATGGCAACTACCAGCAATATAAGCGTAGTCGTTTTTACAAACTGGCTTACACCAGCCACGGTTGCCTTTGGAGTTTGAAATTCAGAAACGGTTTGGGGAAAGTTGGTCATCAGCGCGTTCTCAAGATTAGCCAGGCTGTCTTTATTTACATAATTTGCTTTTACATAGAAATCAATACTTTCCGGCAATGGATTACTGATAGCGAGTTTTTTCCATAGCGTATCATTTTCCTGGTTGTATTTTTCAATGGCCTTTTCTCTTGTGATATATTCTACTTTCAAAGCGCTTGGGAGTGCTTCAATATAATTTTTTAAAGAATCTATTTGCTGTTGGTCGGCTGTGCGATAAATATAAGCGTGGAGTTGAATGTTTTCTTTAAAATAATCTCCCGTCTTTTGTAGGTTCAAAAATATCCAGCCAATGATTCCAAAAAGAAATAACACCAAAGAAACGCCTATGATAGCATAAACGTAGGAAGATTTGCCACGTTTTGTTGATGCTTTGCCAAATTGAGCCATAATGCAATAATGAATTTACTTTTGTCCGATTTTATCCAGCAGCAAAAATATATGATTTTAAACAGGTTTAGTATTTTTGCACCTTTGCAAAGGTTGCTAATGTAATTGACATACTCCATTGAAAACCGTTGCCAGACAATCAATAACATTTCTTTCACAAAAAAAGCCGCGAAGGCAAATCCAATGCGATATTATTGCAGTGGAGAAGTTTGAAAAAAAATATCCGGAATAGCCTTTATCAAACAAATATTAATTAAAAAGGATGGAATACAATTTTAGAGAGATAGAAAAGAAATGGCGGGAAACCTGGAAAGAAACAGGTATTTATCACGTTAGCAATTCTTCGGAAAAACCGAAATGCTATGTATTGGACATGTTCCCCTATCCAAGTGGCGCTGGCTTGCATGTAGGTCATCCTCTTGGCTATATCGCCAGTGATATTTACGCGCGTTATAAAAGGTTGAAAGGTTTTAACGTGCTGCATCCCATGGGTTTTGACAGCTTTGGCCTGCCGGCCGAACAATACGCATTGGAAACAGGGCAGCATCCTGCAATTACCACTGAAAAGAATATTGCTACATTCAAAAGCCAGTTAGATAAGATCGGATTTTGTTTCGACTGGAGCCGTGAAGTAAAAACAAGCGATCCTGAATATTATCGCTGGACGCAGTGGATCTTTTTGCAATTGTTTAAGAGCTGGTACAATCATGAAACTGATAAAGCAGAACCAATAGAAACGTTGATAAATTCTTTTGAAACTTCCGGTTCTGAGAATTTTTCTGCCGATGAATGG
>JBDTGD010000132.1:0-9738 GCA_039937595.1 Ginsengibacter sp.
GATCCGCGTTTTCCGCGGGGAAGAATATTTTTATTTTATAATACCGGTAATGGCCATGAAATGGAGATGCGGAAAGGCAAAGGACATCGCGATGTGTGGTATAAAACAAGCATTGATAACGGGAGAACCTGGAGCGAACCCACAGACATCACTTTGCAGGTAAACAGGATTTATCAGCCGCAAATAAATCCGCTTTGGAATTTTAAAGAAGACTGGCGCACGTATGCTAACACGCCAGGACATGCACTGCAATTCCATGAAGGAAAATATAAAGGAAGAATTTATGTAGCAGCAAATCACTCTTCGGGTGATCCTAAGCCAGAGTTAAGAGATTACCAGGCTCACGGATATTATACCGATGATCATGGAGCTACTTTTCATTTGAGCGAAACCGTCCCTTTCGAAGGATCTAATGAAAGCACTGCTGCGCAATTGACAAATAATGGATTAATGATTAACAGCCGCAACCAGGTAGGAAAATATCGCGTGGTTTCTTTAAGTAAAAATGGTGGGGAAACGTGGGATACGACTTTTGTTGATCACAACTTGCCAGATCCCATCTGCGAAGGAAGTTTATTAAATATTGGCGCAAAAAATGGAAAATCCGTTTTGGCTTTTTGCAATAATGATATTCAAAAGGAGCGCGACAACCTTACTTTGCGAATTAGTTTTGATGAGGGAAAAACCTGGGAAAAGAAATTTTTAATTCATCCAAAAAATACAGGATATTCTGATATTGTTGAAATTTCAAAGAACACAATTGGCGTATTGTACGAAGCAGATGATTATAAAGAGATTAGGTTCACAGTAGTGAAGTGGGAATAAATTGAAGAATGTTTTTGCCACTGATTACACAGATTGACACGGATTTTTTTGAACACTTATTAAAAGGCCTGCCTTAATGTTGCATGTAGGAAAGGATTGCCGCGGATTACGGAAAACTTTTCTTGGTAATTGCAGAATACAGTAAACCAACCTACCGGTCGGCAGGCAAATAAATATCAAGGATTTCTATTTTTTTCATTTCTTACCAAACTAACAAAATATAATTATGAATATGATTCGCTACTTCTTTTTATTAACTATCTTTTTTACAAACTCCGTTTCTGCACAGATAAAACTTCCTGTTTATCCTGACACTTCATTTTCAACTTACTTTCTGCAGAAAGCCTCTTTTGCGGAAAACTTGCCCGATACAAAAAAAGATATTGTGTTTATTGGAAACAGTATTACCGACGGCGCTGTATGGAGTGAATTATTTAATGACGTTCATGTAAAATCAAGAGGGACTAGCGGCGATATTACTTCTGGGCTTATAAAAAGATTCCCAGACATTGTCAGAAGGAAGCCTGCCAAAATTTTCATGATGATTGGCACCAACGACCTCGCCCGTGGCATTTCGGTTGACAGCGTGGTGAAGAATATTTTGTTGATGGCTGATTATTTGTATCAGCAATCGCCGGATACCAAATTATTTGTTCAAAGTATTTTACCGGTCAATGATGTATTTGGAAAGTTTGCGACACACACACAAAATGGTGAAAAAATAAATGAAGTAAATACTTTTCTTGGAAACAATGCTACGGCTTACCATTACCGTTATATTGATTTGCATAGCGCCTTCGTAGATGAAAACGGGAAGATGAATACAATGTATTCCAATGATGGCCTGCATTTACTTGGAACCGGTTATGCACTTTGGAAACACCTGGTTTATTCTTATGTATATGATTTAAATCAAAAACCATCGCTGGTTCCTTTACCTCAATCCTTGCAATGGAAAGAGGGAAATTTTCCACTGTATACCTGTAAAAATATTTTGATAAAAAATAAATCACTGCAAAAAGAAGCAGCTTCACTCCAACAAAAATTTAAGGAGATGGGTTGGGATGTAAACATCTCAGATAAAATAAATGATGACAAACCTTTTATAGAATTAAGTTTACAAAAAATAAATGCTCCCCAATCAAGTGGTGAGGCTTACCAGGTAAATGTTACCGATAATAAAGTTACTCTCGCCGCAAATACACCACAAGGGATTTTTTATGCCATACAAACTTTCGTGCAACTAATGAGAGACGATGAAATGGTGACTAATTGTGACATAACTGACTGGCCTGCATTCTCCTGGCGTGGCTTTATGGTGGACGTGGGGCGCAATTATGAACCAATGGATATGTTGAAACAGGAAACTCATAAGATGGCTTTTTATAAACTCAACATTTTTCACTTTCATTTTACTGAAGATATCGCGTGGCGTTTGCAAAGCAAATTGTATCCACAACTTACAGCGCCGGAAAATATGCTACGCGATAAAGGCCAATATTATACGGAAGCAAATATGAAAGAATTGATTAACTATTGTAAGGAACGGTACATTACCCTGGTTCCTGAAATTGATATGCCTGGCCACAGCGCTTCTTTTACAAGAGCGATGCATCATGATATGCAAAGTGATTCAGGAATGATTGTTTTAAAAAATATCCTTGCAGAATTTTGCAATACTTATGATCTTCCTTACTTCCATATTGGGGCTGATGAAGTAAAACTTTCTAATAGAAATTTTGTGCCCGATATTACTAAGTTTCTGGAAGGACTTGGTAAAAAAACAATTGGTTGGGAACCGGGCGGCAATTTCCTGCCTTCGACAATTCGTGAAATGTGGAAGGGTGATACTGGAAGATCGGTTATCAATTCAGCCATTCAATACATAGATTCCCGCCATCTTTATTTAAACCATATTGATCCTTTGGAAGCACCGGTTACTATATTTTTTAGGCAAATCGGCGATAAAATTAAAGGAGATAAAAATATTTTAGGTGGCACACTCTGCCTTTGGCCCGACCGGAGAGTAGCGGATAAGGAGAATATTTTACGACAGACTCCTGTCTATCCAGGAATGATTGCATTTGCTGAAAGAACATGGCGTGGATGTGGCGATAGCGGTTGGATCGCAAACGTGAAAAATGAAAAACAGGAAAAAGAGTTTCTTGAATTTGAGCAAAGATTATTGGATCAAAAGGAACAATATTTCAAACATATTCCATTTCCTTATCATCGCCAGGGTATGATTCATTGGGATTTATTTGGCCCCTATAAAAATGGCGGCGATTTATCAAAATCTTTTGCTCCGGAGAATAAGAATCTTTCAGATTTACCAACTTTAAAAGCTACCGGCGGCACTATTGTATTGCGCCATTGGTGGTATCCGTTAATAAAAGGAGTAGTACCTGATCCCAAGGAAAACACAACCTGGTATGCTACTACTAAAATTTGGAGTAATGAAGATACGACCGCTAATTTCTGGATTGGATTTAATGATCTTTCCCGTTCGCCAGCCACCGATTCGCCTGGCTCCGGAACCTGGAACAATTTACAAAGTAAAGTTTGGGTAAATGGCATTGAAATAGCGCCGCCTCTTTGGGAATATCCGGGCCAAAAAGGCAATTCAGAAATACCACTTGTCAATGAAGGATACTCTTATCGCGAACCCACAAAAATACCTTTACACAAAGGCTGGAATAATGTGCTGATTAAAGCACCTGTTGGTACTTTCAAAGGAAAAGATTGGCAAAACCCTGTGAAATGGGAATTTACATTCTTGCCGGTATCATATCCATAAATAACGATAACGGATAACCATTTTTTTTGCAAATAATTGAGTGCAGATTATCTGCTATAATTGGGTGCTTCTTTCGTTATTTCTACATCATGTGCATGGCTTTCTCTCATTCCTGCATTGGTAATTTTTATAAAAGTTGCCTGTTGCAGTGCAGGTATATCTTTTGCGCCGCAATATCCCATTCCTGCCCGCAAGCCACCTGTAAACTGGTGAACTACTTCATGCAAATTTCCTTTATAGGCTATTCTGCCTTCAATGCCTTCCGGTACAAACTTCTTGGATCCGTTGTCGCCATTCTGAAAATATCTGTCACTGCTTCCCTGTGCCATAGCGCCTAATGAGCCCATTCCCCGGTATTGCTTGAATTTCCTTCCTTCATAAATAATTGTTTCTCCGGGACTTTCTTCAGTGCCTGCAAAAACGCCACCCATCATTACACAATCAGCACCAGAAGCAAGCGCTTTCACCATATCCCCTGTGTATCGTATGCCGCCATCAGCAATGATGCCCACATTTTTATTTTTCAATGCAGCGGAAACTTCCAGTAACGCAGTTATTTGTGGTACACCAGCTCCGGCTACTATCCTTGTCGTGCAGATAGAACCCGGTCCTATACCTACTTTTATGGCATCCGCTCCTGCGTCTGCAAGGGCTTTTGCGCCGCTGCCTGTCGCGATATTTCCCGCAATGACCTGCAAATTTTTAAAGTCTTTTTTTATTTTCTTCAATGCATCTATCACGCCCTTAGTATGTCCATGAGCACTGTCAAGACAAACCACGTCCACTCCCACCTGCTGTAACGCATCTACCCTGTCGCCAATATCAGGTGTGATACCTACACCTGCGCCAACCAGTAATCTTCCAAAAGAATCTTTGGTCGCAAACGGATGGTTGTGCACCTGTAAAATATCCCGATAAGTAATAAGTCCTTTTAAAATTCCATTTTTGTTTACTACCGGCAACTTTTCAATTTTATATTTTCTTAAAATTGTTTGAGCCTTCTTCAAATCGGTTCCTTCAGGTGCGGTTATCAGGTTTTCAAGGGTCATCAGTTCGCTCACTTTTCGCTTCATATTATCTTCAAATCTCAAGTCCCGATTGGTTAAAATCCCTGCCAATTTTCCTTCCTTGTCGATGATAGGTATTCCGCCAATCCTATTTTCTCTCATAAGTTTCAGAGCGTCAGCAATCGTTGCATCTAACATTAATGTAATCGGATCAATAATAAGCCCACTCTCGCTTCGCTTTACTTTGCGCACCTGGGCTGCCTGCTGTTCAATACTCATGTTTTTATGCAACACGCCCAATCCTCCTTCGCGTGCCAATGCAATGGCAAGATTGGCTTCAGTAACCGTATCCATGGCGGCACTTAGCATCGGGATATTGAGTGTTATGCTTTTTGTGAGTTGCGTTTGTGTATTTACATCGCGGGGAAGTACTTCGCTGTAAGCAGGAATCAGAAGTACATCATCAAAGGTCAATCCTTCACCAAAAATTTTTTTTGAAGAGCCAGAAGTGTTATTTATTGTAGCCATGCGCAAAGATATGAAAAGAGAAAATTTCAGAAATAGAAATCTTTCCTATTTATTCTTTTACTGGTTGAAACAATCCCATAATTAATCCCATTTTATTAAAAAGCTGGCAATTGATTTTTTTTAAGTGAAGCTCACAAAAGGTTTTATAAGAGTGGCACTTTTTGTTTTATTAAAATTTTAATAATACCTTTTGCGTAATTTGTTTCCTGTACTTTAACTGATTTTTTGACATTGATAACTCACAAATATAGAAAAGGGCTTATTGTCATTAGATCTAAACAGAAAGTTGAAGAATTGACAATGGATGTACTCCTGAGGTTACCGCTTTCTTTTTGGATACATCAGATTAATTACCGTATACAACCGACCCTAAACTAAAATTTGAATTATTTATCAGTTTACTATCAAAATAAAATTACCAGAATTAAAAAAATAAACATCCAATAATGCCTACATCAGATAAAATTGAATCCGAAGTCATTTCAAATAGCGCGGTGAATGCATCTCCTGAAAAAAATAAATTAAAAAATATCATCGGCGCCGGTGCAAGGCTTTCCTCGCTTGATTTCTATAGGGGACTAGTGATGGTACTCTTAATGTTGGAAGCCTCGGGTTTATATGATTATGTAAGAAAATTTTCAAACCCCGGCTCATTTATTCATGCGGTAGGAATTGAATTTGACCATGCAGAATGGCATGGATTACATTTATGGGATTTGATACAACCGGCGTTCATGTTCATTGCGGGTACGGCAATGGCCTTTTCACTAACCAAACAAACCGCTAAAGGAAGTTCATGGAGTCAGCAAGCCAAGCACGCGTTGAGGCGAAGCTGGTGGCTGTTCTTTTGGGGAGTATTGGATTATGCCGTTAGAGGCAACCATCTTTCGTTTGAGCTTTGGGATGTATTGACGCAATTGTCTTTTACCATGCTGATAGCGTTCCTTATTTTTCGCTGGAAGGTCGCCTACCAGATCCTTTTTAGCATTGGTTTACTGGTACTGACCGAATTTTTATATCGCTTTATAAATATTCCCGGGTTTAACCAACCCTTTACTGACCAGCATAATTTCGGGAATTATATAGATGTTATCTTAATGAACAAAATTAATCCGGGCGGATGGGTGGCTATAAATTGTATCCCGACAGCAGCGCATACTATCTGGGGAGCCGTTGCAGGAAAGTGGCTGCTATCGCACACGGATGTAAAAAGTAAACTCAAGCCAATTATTATTCTTGGCGTGGTTGCTCTAATTATAGGCTATGCATTAGATATTTCTGGCACCACACCAATAATAAAACGAATTGCTACTTCTTCCTTTACACTTGTTAGCGGTGGTTGGTGCTTGCTTGCTTTAGCATTGCTTTATTTTTGGATCGATGTTTTAAATCACAAAAAGTATCTTGCTTTTTTCACCATTGTTGGTATGAATTCTATTTTCATTTACCTCTTTTTCGAAATTGTGGTGCATCGCTGGCTCTATGATTATAACAATACCATTGTAAACGGAGTGCTGTCACCAACCGGCTTATCTGAAATACCAATTGCGATCATCTCAGCGCTAACTCTTTTTATGTTGCAATGGTATCTATGTTATTGGTTGTACAAGAAAAAAATATTTTTTAAGGTATAAAAAAGAGCTTTAAGATTTGCCTGTCGCCTACAGATGAGTCCGGTTCGTTTATTTTGATTAAATTCCTTGTTAATACTCAAGTTTGCCAATCATATATATTGAACGAATCCACCTACAGGCCGCAGGCAAATTTTTATGAATCCAAATGAATACTTGCAGCTTTGGACATTTACATCAATTCATCTTATAAATTTTCCCTGGCAATGAAGAAACAATGCCCTGCATTTCCAGCATGAGCAAGGCTTTGGCAACTTCGCTGCTACTGAGTTTACTTTTAAAATACAATTCATCAATCTGCATTTGTTCCTGCACTTGTAAAATATCAACAATAATTTTTTCCTCTGATGTGAATTCTATAAATAACTCTCTTTGCTTTTTAGGCGAGATTTTTTTACTTTTCTTCCAGCCCATAAATTCCAGCAAATCATTAGCACATGTAATCAGTGCAGCTTTGTTGTTTTTTATAAGATAATTACATCCTTCGCTTTTTGAATCATCTACGCGGCCCGGAAAAGCAAATACATCTTTGTTGTATCCATTTGCCAACTCAGCGGTAATTAAAGAACCTCCCTTTATTCCCGATTCTATTACGATAGTCGCATCCGTCATTCCCGCAACAATCCTGTTCCTCCCTGGAAAATTCTGCTTATCGGGTATGGTGTTGCTTTTAAATTCCGTGAGTAATCCACCCTGGAAAATCATTTGCTTTGCCATTGTTGTATTTTGAGATGGATATACCCTATCTAATCCATGCGCTAAAACTCCGATAGTAGATATATTATTTTTCAAAGAAGCTTTATGGGCAATGCTGTCAATGCCAAACGCAAGCCCACTTACTACAATTACATCTTCATTCACCAATTCTTCAATTAATTTTTCACAAATTTTCTTTCCGTAATCATCGTGGCTCCTTGTGCCTACAATCGCGATCATTTTTGCAGCATTCAAATCAGCGCTTCCCTTGTAATAGAGCACTGGCGGGCTATCATAACAATTCAATAATCTTTGAGGATAATCTTTATCTGTAATAAAAAGAGGGGTTATTTTATATTTTTTGATAAAGGCAATTTCATCCTCAGCTCTGCTGAAATCTTTAAAATTTCTGATAGACGCTGCACGGATTGATCCAATACCTTCAATTTCATCCAGCACTTTTTTGGATACACTAAAAATAGCCTCTGCACTACCAAAATGGCTTACGAGCGCCTTTGCATTTACATCGCCAATGTTAGGAATAAGCGTTAGTGCTATTTGATAGAGCAGTTCTTTTTGCATGATAAAGTTTACCGTTGTAAAATAAATAATATCGCTTTACAATTTTGGAATTTCCAATTGTTTACAAATTAAATCGCAAAGATTCTTATCAAGATGTGGATGCCTTGGGACTGAAGTTTTTTTCTTAGTTATATTATTTTGATAAATATCATGTTTACCGCCGTTCCTATGGAGATAACAATTATTATTTTGAAGGTGGGCAAGAAATTGATTCCTTTTTACAGACATCAGGAGATTATTAGATCTTCTTCCAGAATTTTATTTGAATTATCTTCTTCGCTTTGCATGTCTTCAAGATATAACTCTAACGCATCTAACACATTTTCTTTTGCTTCTTCCACTGTTTTTCCTTGAGTTAGAACAGCAGGGATTTCTTTTATTGTGCCAACAAAAAATTCTTCTCCTTTGCTTATTACAATTGTAAGTTTCATGGAAATTTATTTTATTAAAATTACCGAATTTATCTTAATATTTTCAGTTGTTTAATTTTTTTTCAAATTCTTTGTAAAGCACAGATCAGTAGTTTCTAATTACTCACCACGCTCATTTCTGTTCTGCGGTTCAGTGCCCGTCCCTTCTCAGTTTCGTTGGAAGCCACAGGATTCGTTTCGCCAAATCCTTTATAAGACAGACGGTCTTGATTGAGACCTTTTTTCACTAAATAATTTACTACTGAAATGGCACGTCCCGTAGAAAGTTTTAAATTATCAGAAGGTTTTCCTACGTTGTCCGTAAAGCCGCTTATTAAAATTTTCATCTTCGGATTTTCATTCATCAGTCTTACTACGTTGTCAAGTTCAGTAATGGAAGCTGGCTTTAAATCAGTTTCTTTTGTATCGAAAAAAACATTTTTTAAAATCACCTTTGCATTGGCTTCAATAGGCTCCAAAGGAATGTCGGCAGTGAAAACAGAATCAGGAGAAGTTCCGCTCATATTATAATTAGCGGAATAAAATAAGTATCCCTTACGATGAACATTAAAAGCATAATCTTTTCCTACGGGAAGTGTAATCAGATAATTTCCGTCTTCATCGGTTTGTAGTTTACTTACTACTTGCCGCGTATCGATGTCAGTTAATATCACTGTTGATGGCAAACCGGCTTTGGTTTTATTATCATATACTTTTCCTTTTGCCCATAAGGTTCTCAAAGGTCGAATGTCATTGCGCAAATCGAATGTGTAAATATCAAGCCCACCTTTAGTATCTTTTTTATCGCTTGAATAATAAGCGGCCTTTCCATCAGCAGTTACAATCATTGAGCCTTCATCGTCTATCGTATTTATCGGATAGCCGAGATTTTCCGGAACACTCCATTTGCCACTGGCCAATTTTCTTGTGACAAAAAGATCCGGCTTTTCGCTGTACCCGGGCAAGCCGTTTGAATTGAAATACAGCGTTTGATTATCTGCATGAATAAATGGGGTGCTTTCGTCGCCTGCCGTATTTATATCGGGACCAAGGTTTTCCGGCGTGCTCCAATATCCTCTGTCATTTCTATGGCATACCCAAATATCTTTTCCGCCATAGCCGCCTGGCCTGCTGCTGCTGAAATAAAGATCTTTTTTATCTGGCGAAAGAGAAGGACAGGATTCCCAGAATTCCGTATTTACATTTCCTCCAAGATTTTGAGGCTCACTCCATCCGCTTTTGGTGAGATAAGAAATATACAG
>JBDTGD010000133.1:0-3715 GCA_039937595.1 Ginsengibacter sp.
GGGTTCTTCTTGTATTGCATCCAAAGGCCGATGGCGCCTAATTGTGCAATGCCGTATTCAATATAATAAAACGGGACTTCAAATAAATGCAATTGCTTTTGCCATGTATTTTCAACGTATTTTGTTAGCCCTGAATAATCAATTACTCCATCAGAAAATTCATCAACAATCCGCATCCAGTTTTCCGTTCTTTCTTCTACACTATGATTTGGATTTTCGTAGAGCCAATGCTGAAATTTATCGATCACAGCGATCCATGGAAATATCGTTATTACCCGCTCCAACTGATGTTCTTTGGCTCTTTTAAGTTCTTCGGGATTATCAAAAAAAACATCCCATTGATCCATACTGAAAAGCTCCATTGACATGCTGGCAACTTCTGCTATTTCCATCGGATAATCTTTAAAGGAATTCAACTCAAGCGAATGCGTAAGAAATGATTGTACCGCATGGCCGCCTTCATGTACTATGGTAGTGACGTCGTGCATAGATTGAGCTGCGTTCATAAAAATAAATGGTGCGCCGGTTTCTGCCAGTGGCATATTATACCCGCCGGGGGCTTTTCCACTGCGGCTTTCAAGATCAAGTTGGTTCATTGAATTCATTTGCCTGAGGCAGTCTCCAAAGAAAGGGCGAATTTTTGTAAAACATTCAATTGTTTTATCAAGCAATTCTTTTCCTGTTTGAAAGGGAGACAGAGGCTTGATGCCTTCGGGTTCCGCTTCTATATCCCACGGACGAAGTTGTTCCAGTTGCAACTTTGCCTTTTTGTGTGCGTATATTTTTTTTACCAAAGGAACCACATGTTTCCTTATCGAATCATGAAATTGAAAAGTATCTTCTTTTGTATAATCGAAACGACCGAGTTCTTTAAATTTAAAATCTCTGTAATTTTCAAAACCCGCGTTCAGGGCTTCCTGGTTTCTTTTTTCTACAAGCTTTGAAAATAAGATATCCAGTTCGTCTTTATCCTGCAGTCTCCTTTCATTTACTTTCCTGTAAACTTCTTCGCGGAGCTTTCTGTCATGGCTTTCAAAAAATTTACTAGCCTGTTGCAGCGTATATTCTTTACCGTTGACCTCTATAGTCATTTTACCGGTAATCATTCCATAATGCTGTTGCAATACGGCGAGGTCTGCCTGTATCGGAATGTTTTCTTCCCGAAAAAGATCTATATGTTTCCTGATGGAACGCAGGTAAGTAAAATATTTATCTTTATCCAGTTCATCAAGAAAAGGTGAGTTGATTAATTTTTTATTAAGCTCAAATGCATAAGGTTGAATCTTCGGCTGGATTTCCATATAGAACGAATTGAAAGATTCTTCGAACTTTTTATTCGTAGTGTCACATGTCATCTTTATTTGCCGCCAGCATGAATCTTCATTGATCATAGCCTCCAGTTCGCTCATGTCCTTCAGCCAGGATTCCAATTCTTCTTTGGAATTAATTTTTCTTTCAAGAAGTTCCTTGAAATAAGGCTCGATGGATTCCCAATCTGAAATGGTTAGATTTTCAGGAAGATATTTTCTTTTTAATTTTTTGATGTTAGCGGTCATAATGCATGAATGTGAGTGATAAGAAATTCTGTTTTATAAAGAGATAGTAAACAAACAAAAAGTAAGAATTTATATTTCGGCCAGAATTGGAACGCGATCAATAATTTTTCGGGTCCATACTCATATGCCAGATTCTTGATAACTAATTACTGATTAACCGATCACTTCTTGTCCTTACTTCACTCCTCTGCTTTCAATTTTCTTGGGGTTTACCTGCTGTGGTTTCATATCTTTTACGTGGGCATTTTCTATGTGAGCAGACTTTGCATTTTTTGCCTCTGCAGCAGCTTCTTTTTCTTCTTCTGTTTTTACTTTTACTTCTATTTTATTTTTCTGAATGATGTAATACCATTTTATCATCTTCTTCATGTCGCTGGCATACACTCTTTCAAAATCCATCTCCGGATATACTTTTTGAAAATAACTTTTGAGCGCTTTTTGGTCGGCGTTATTTTCCGGCACTTTCTCTTTGCTTTTTTTCATGGCTTCAAACAATTCAGCCAGTGAAGTATTGCCCGTAGTGGTATATACTTCTATACTTTCCAGGTGTGAAAAATTATGCTGCCGGGTACTTACAAATTTGGAAGTATTATCTTCCAGGGAACGCACAACAGCTCCATCCGATTTTGACGATAACAATTCAAACAAGCCGGGCATTCCTGTCACAGAGACTATCTTATTATACTCCATAAAAATTATTTTGTTTTTGGGAGTGCAATATAATTGAAATGATTTTTAGTTTCCGTTAACAAAATAAAAAATTCGTTATAAAAAGTCTCTGAATAAACGGTAATTCGCCCGGATTGAATAAAAAATAGGTGCTGATTTTACTGTTATCAAATAAAAAATCATTTTAATTATTGCCCGAAGGTTTTTTATAATTAGATCGTCCAACTATCAATAAACTTTACTATGTTAAAATCTTTAACCTTAATTTTATCACTAATAATTTGTTCGAATTCGTATAGCCAAACAGTATCAGGAAATATTAAAGATGCAGGTAGCAGTTCGCCTCTCTCAAACGCTACAGTAAGTTTTACTAATTCTGACTCACCCACGCAACCTTCACTTACGGTAAGTAGCAGTATTGGCTCCTTCACTTTCAAAAATGTGACCACAGGAAATTATACTTTATCTATAACATCAATTGGTTACAAGGCTTATAAAAAACAGGTAATTGTGAACGGTAAAGACATTGACTTAGGAACAATCACTATGGCAAAAACCGCTGAAACTCTTGCTACGGTTGTAGTTAAAGATAATGCAGCGATGAAAGTGATAAATGACACGTTGCAATTTAGTGCAAATCAATACAAGGTAAATCCTGATGCCACCGCCGAAGATCTGATAAAAAAAATGCCTGGAGTTACTGTGGATAAAACCGGTACGGTAACGGCACAGGGAGAAACTGTTCAGAAAGTAACGGTTGATGGAAGAGATTTCTTTGGTAATGATGCAACGGCAACCCTTCGTAATCTACCTTCTGAAATCATCGATAAAATCCAGGTATTTGATAAGTTGAGCGACCAGGCGCAGCTCACAGGCTTTGATGATGGGAATACTACAAAAGCCATCAATATTGTTACTAAAAAAGACATGCGTAACGGACAATTTGGAAAAGTCTACGCTGGTTATGGAACTGATGACCGCTACCTTGCCGGAGGAAATGTAAATTTTTTCAACAATAACCGGAGGATATCTCTTGTAGGATTGTTCAATAATGTAAATCAGCAAAATTTTTCCACAGCGGATTTATTAGGCGTCACCGGTGGTGGTGGCCGAGGGGGTGGTGGCCAAAGAGGTGGAGGAAGCAATAGTTTCAACGTAGGACAACAAAATGGAATTGCAAATACGAATTCTGCCGGAATTAACTACAGCGATTCATGGGGCAAAAAAATAGATGTAACCGCAAGCTATTTCTTTAATAGCAGCAACACACATAATAATCAGTCAATTGCCCAGCAAACCGTTAGTAATCCCGATAGTAGTCTTTATTATGACCAACAAACGCTTTCTGATTCTCATAATAATAATAACAGGATCAATTTTAGAATGACTTATAAAATTGATTCGGCCAATACACTTTTGATAACCTCAAACATGGCTTATCAAACCAATAATTCCACTAACTTCGTAAATGGAATAAATTTTATTGATGA
>JBDTGD010000134.1:0-16264 GCA_039937595.1 Ginsengibacter sp.
AAGGAATTGCTTTCATGAATAAATGAAGGAATTCCTTTGTTTTGCGCATAGCGTAACACAGGAAAAGTAGAGTAACCACCGACTCCTATTACTGCATCTGGTTTAAAGGATTTAAAAATTCTTCGAACCTGCAAAAAACTTTTAACCAACTTTAAAGGCAATCCAATATTTTTAATCAAAGAACTTCTGTTATAACCTGCTATATCCAAACCTTCAATCTTATATCCGGCAGCGGGTATTTTGTCCATTTCCATTTTTCCCTTTGCCCCTACAAACAATATTTCTAAGCCAGGCTCCCTATTTTTTAAAGCTTGTGCAATTGCCAATGCAGGAAAAATATGCCCTCCCGTGCCACCTCCTGCAATGATGATTTTCATATCTCTTCTTTTTTCATTTTGTCAGTAAACAAAGATCTATTGACATTTTCTATTCAGCATTCAGCCTTCTGTTTCTTCCTCATCTTCTGCTTCTTCAGTTTCTTCAGCTCCTTCCAATTGCTGCAATGCTAATTCAGCATTCTTACCTTCTGCCTGCTCTACATTTCTTGCTACGCTCAAAATAATACCAATAGAAAAGCAGGTAAATAAAAGACTGCTTCCGCCCATACTCACCAGCGGCAACGTAACACCTGTAGTTGGAAACAAGTTTACGTTTACTGCCATATTTACCATAGCCTGTATCACCAATGTAAAACTCAGTGCCACTGCAAGGAAAGCACCAAAAGCATAAGGGCATCGCTGAAAAAGCTTTATACTTCGAAACAGAAATAATAAATAGATTAATAAAATAATCGCTCCTCCCGCCAGCCCGTATTCTTCTATGATAATTGCATAAATAAAATCACTGTAAGGATGCGGTAAAAAATTTCGTTGCTCACTTTTGCCTGGGCCTTTACCAAATACGCCTCCGGTGGCAATCGCAATTTTAGCCTGTTGTACTTGATAAGAGGCATCCTCTTTATCAGCATACATAAACTCTTGTACACGTTTTACCCAAGTAGGCATTCTTCCAAAACTTAGTACAGCAGGCAAGTCTTCTGAAACATGCTCTTGCTGATTGTAATAATGAGTAGCTACAGAAACTAAAAAGACCAGGGGTATTAATGCTGCACCGACTACCAATAAAATATGCCGGGTTCTTACTCGTCCGATAAACATAAGGATAAGACCGATACCGCCAATTAACAGTGCGGTAGAAAGATTAGCAGGTGCAATTAATATACAGATGATCCCTACCGGAATGATCAGAGGTAGAAATCCTTTTTTAAAATCTTTTATTACATTTTGCCTTCGGCTAAGAAGACGGCTCATATACATGAATAATGCGAGCTTTGCCAGGTCAGATGTCTGAAAAGTAAGATTGATAACAGGAAGTTTTATCCAACGGCTTGCGTCATTAATATCGCTTCCGTATTTTAAGGTATATATAAGTAACGGTATAGAAATAACAAACAAAATGGAAGACACTTTTGAATAAATGGTATAATTAACCCTGTGTGCAAAATAAATAATGATGACTCCAAGACATATGTAGCCTATTTGCCGGAATAAATAGCTCTCAGTAGATTTATTCATCCTGTAAGCAAGAGACCCCACACTGCTATATACTACGAGGATGCTAACCATTGTAAGCAATATCACAATAGCCCAGATAACTTTATCGCCTTTGGTACGGCTCAAAAATTTACCGGTCACTTCCTGCGCAGAAGAGAAAGAGGCGGACGCTATTTGCTTTGTTTCACTCATTCAATAATTTCAATGCCTTTCTATTTTATTAAAAGAAATATTTTATAAATCCTTTACAGCTTCAATAAACTGCACTCCCCTATCCTCATAATTTTTAAACAGATCGAAACTGGCACATGCAGGAGATAATAAAACCACATCGCCATTGTCAGCAAAATGAAATGCTGCCAGCACCGCTTCCTTCATGCTTTCGGTATTTACCATCAGTTGAACTTCTTTACTAAAAGCCTGGTGAATTTTTGTATTATCAATCCCAAGACATACGATTGCTTTTACTTTTTCTTTCACCAAATCTTTTATAAATGAATAGTCATTGCCTTTGTCCACACCACCGAGTATAAGAATTATCGGCTTGGTCATCGTTTCGAGCGCATACCAGGTGCTATTAACATTAGTGGCTTTGCTATCGTTTATAAATTCCACTCCTTTGATGGTTAATACAGGTGACATTCTGTGTTCCAGACCGGTAAATGTTTGCAATGAATCCCGTATTTTCTCCTTTCGGATTCCAATCACTTCTGCGCAAACAGCTGCGGCCATTGTATTATACTGATTATGTTTTCCTTTTATGGCAAAGTCATTCACATTCATTTCCATTTCCTCATCTTTCCATCTTAAATGCATATTGGCATCTATGATATAAGCTCCTTCAGGTAGTTCGTTATCCATACTTATAGGTAATGGTTTAGTCTTGTTTAAGAATTGTTTCAAATATTTTTTTGTTACCGGGTCATCCTCATTATAGATAAAAACATCGCCTTCATTTTGATTCTCTATAATTCTGAATTTGCTTCTTATATAATTTTCAAATTTGTATTCGTATCTGTCCAGATGATCCTCTGTGATGTTGGTCAATATTGCTACATCCGGTCGAAAACTTTTTATATCATCCAGTTGAAAAGAACTTATTTCCACTACGTAGATTTTTTTAGGATCCGTAGCTACCTGTCTCGCAAAAGAAAACCCAATATTTCCAACCATTGCGCAATCCAATCCTGCCGTTTCACAGATGTGGTACATCAAAGCCGTTGTAGTTGTCTTTCCATTACTACCGGTAATTCCAACGATCTTGCTTTCACCCTTGAAACGGTATGCAAATTCTATCTCACTGATTACCTCCATTCCACGTTTCCTTATTTGCTTTATCATTTCATTCTTTTCCGGAATACCGGGGCTCTTTACAATTAAAGAAGCATCCCATATTTTATCCCCCGAATGCTGCCCTTCCTCAAAGTCAATTGAATGAAAATTCAGCTCATTTCTAAAATCCGGCTTTATCATTCCACCATCACTTACGAACACGTCAAAGCCTTTTTGCTTTGCCAGCAATGCTGCGCCAATGCCGCTTTCACCGGCACCCAGTATCACAATTTTTTCTTTCATTTAGTGTTCAATTAATACCTATCTGCGGATTAAAACAGATAACTAAAAAATGGTTCTTCAAAAGCATGAATCTAATGGGTCAGACAAGCTGATCACAGGCATTGGAATTGCTCAAAGCTTTTTCTAAATCAATCATTCATTTTCATAAAGACAAAATCCAAATCTTCGGTTCTTCAATTTTTTATGTATCAATAAATACCTGCCGGATATTTATAAATACTTTAAAAAAAGTATGTCAATTTCTCCTTTCAACACGTCATCTCAATTTCAAGGTTACTACCGCAAGTACCATCGTAAGAATAGTTACCACCCAAAACCTAACTGCAATCTTACTTTCATGATATCCTAATTTCTGATAATGATGATGCAAAGGGCTCATTAAAAAAACCCTTCTTCCTTCACCATATTTTCGCTTAGTGTACTTGAAATAACTCACCTGGATCATCACACTTAAATTTTCTATCAGGAACACAAAACAAAAAATGGGTATTAATAATTCTTTTCGCACTATAATCGCAAGCGACGCAATAATACCTCCCAAAGCAAGACTGCCGGTATCTCCCATAAAAACCTGCGCGGGATAGGCATTGTACCACAAAAACCCTACACACGCTCCGACAAAAGCAGCAATAAAAACTGCGAGCTCACTAAGATTAGGTATGTACATAATATTCAAGTATTCTGCGACGCGCAAATCGCCACTTACAAAAACGAATACACCCAACCCAAAACCAATTATAGCGCTGACACCAGTGGCCAGGCCATCTAATCCATCTGTAATATTCGCTCCATTGGAAACAGCCGTTACAATAAAAATCACGATCAGGATATACAAAATGTAAGTATAGTCTTCCCATTTTGCCGGTAATAATCTTGCATAATTAAATTCATGCGTTTTTACAAAAGGGATGGTTGTAATCGGCGTTTTTACGGTCACAAAACGATGCACTTCACCATTGGAGATAATTGTATCTTCTCCCACTTTATGTTCGCCTCGTTGTGGTATATAAGTGCTCAGTGATTTACTGCCTATAATCTCGCGCTTTACTACTACTGACGGATTAAAATAAAGTGTAGCTCCTATTATAATTCCTAAAATTACCTGGCCAAATATTTTAAACTTTCCGGCAAGCCCATCGGCGTTTGTCTTCTTAAAATCCACGCCCTTTTCTTTGGCAATCCTCTTTGCTTTTATTTTTAAATAATCATCTACAAACCCTATAAGACCAAGCCATACGGTACACAAGAGCATTAGTATCACATATACTTTATCCAGGTCTGCTAATAATAAAGTTGGAATTACTATAGCCATCAGAATAATAATTCCTCCCATCGTTGGCGTTCCGCTTTTCATCTTCTCACCCGCAAGTCCAAGTTCTCTCACCGATTCACCAATTTGTTTTTTCTTTAAAATTCTGATCAGTTTTTTACCATAGACCATTGTAATAACCAAGGATAATAAAACAGCCACCAACACTCTGAAAGTGATAAAATGAACCAGCCCGCTACCGGGAAACTTGATACCATTTTTCGCAAACCATTCAAATAGTTGATACAGCATTTTTTTTATTTTCCCACGGAGAATCTCCGAAGTCGTTTCTTTTTCTTGCTTCTTGCTTCTTGTTTTTTGTTATTGTTTCTTGCTTTTTGCTTTTCGTTTTTCGCTTTTTGCTTTTTGCTTCTACTTGTCCATTAATTGAAACATTTCAGCTAATACTTCTTTGTCATCAAAATGATTTTTTACGCCTTTAATCTCCTGGTATTTCTCGTGACCTTTACCTGCTACCAAAATGATATCTTCTTTTTGTGCAAGCGTTACAGCAGTTTTAATTGCTTCTCTCCTGTCAGTAATTGAAATGCATTTTTTTCTTGCAGTAATGGGTACTCCTTTTTCCATCTCTTTTATAATTTCAACGGGGTCTTCATCACGTGGATTATCAGAAGTAAAAATTATTTTGTCGCTATACTCACAGGCTACCTCAGCCATTTCGGGTCTTTTGGTTTTATCGCGGTTGCCGCCACAGCCTACAACAGTGATGATTTTCTCTTCTTTTTTACGCAGGTTTTTTATTGTTGCCAACACATTTAACAATGCATCGGGTGTATGCGCATAATCAACAATGCTTACTACTTTTTCTTTTAAAGAAACCATGTATTCAAACCTGCCTTCAGCGCCTTCCGTATTACTTAATATTTGTAATACTTTACCTTTCTCCTCACCCAAACAAATGGCGGCACCATATACTGCAAGTACATTATAAGCATTGAACGTGCCTATCAACCTGAAATGAACTTCTACATCATTAATAATTAATTCTAATCCTAAAAGTGAATCTTCAATTATTTTGCCTTTAAAATCCGCCATTCTTTTCAGGCTGTACAAATAAGTTTTTGCTTTAGTATTTTGAATCATGACGCTCCCTCTCTTGTCATCCGCATTACTTAGTGCAAAAGCTGTGGAAGGCAACGAATCAAAAAATGACTTTTTTACCCTAATGTATTCATCAAAAGTTTTATGATAATCAAGGTGATCATGAGTGATGTTACTGAATATACCTCCGGCAAATTGCAAACCGGCCACCCTTTGCTGATGTATCGCGTGTGAACTCACCTCCATAAAAACGTGCGAGCATCCGTCTGAAAACATATTCGCAAGCAGTTGATTGAGGCTAATCGCATCCGGTGTAGTACGAGTAGCTGGAATAACCTTTGCTTCAATTTGATTTTGAACGGTACTGATTAACCCACATTTATACCCAAGTGAAGAAAACAATCTAAACAATAAAGTGGCAATCGTTGTCTTTCCATTCGTTCCTGTCACGCCCGTGAGCTTCATTTTTTCGGTCACTTTTCCAAAAAAGCTATGGGCCATAATGCCTGCTGCCTTTGCGCTGTTTTCCACTACTATGTAATGCGTTTTCTCATTCACTATAGAAGGCAGTTCTTCGCAAACAATTGCAACTGCTCCATTATCGATTGCTTTTACAATAAAATCATGCCCATCGGAAAGAGTTCCCTTTATTGCAATGAAACAGCCGCCAGGCTTCACTTCCCTGGAATCAATCTGTAAATCATTAATTTCTAAATCTGTAGTTCCTACGATAGAATGAATGTTTACGCCATACAATATTTGTTGCAATGATGCCATTAATTCAATTGAATTTTTATTTGTTGTCCTTTATTAAAATCAGTGTTTTGTGCCAATGATTGAAAGACTACTTTTCCTCTTCCTGTCGCTGAAACCTTTAATCCCATATTCTCCAATAAATAGATGGCATCCTTTAATCCCATTCCTTTTACATCCGGTACTTTAGTTGAGCCAGTGGCAACATTATCAGCCATTAGCTTTGCGTTTCCATCATGGAGTATTGTTGTTCTCCAGTTTCCGGTTGCGGAATCCGTTTCTTTATATTTGAAAACATCAAAAATTTTATTCAAATCCTTCTTGAGACCGTAAAACTGATACACATTATTATCCGGCTGAGGCTGCATAATAAATGGCTTATCCGCTACCCTGGTAGCATAAATTCTATCTGCTACCTCTTTAAATACAGGCGCTGAAACGGAAGCTCCATAAACATGTTTTGACTCGCTGCTGTTCTGAATTACCACTGCAATACTATATTCAGGATTATTGGCAGGGAAATATCCAATAAAGGCTGACTGGTATATCTTTGCGCTTTTATTATACCCGCGGTTATCCATAGCCGTTACTGCCGTGCCCGTTTTGCCTGCAAACTCATATATGTTGCTTTGAAGTGCATGCCCCGTACCGTGGGGGCTCTCGACTACCGCCAATAAGCAATCTTTTAACTTTCCAAGCGTCTGTTCGTCACAAATTTTATCAACAAGCACTTTTGGCTTGAAAGTTTGAATTTCTTCACCCATCTCATTGATTGAATTCACCAGGTATGGTTGCATCATTGTTCCATTGTTGGCAACCGCATTATATACCATCAAAAGGTTTAAAGGCGTCTCCAGTTCTTCATAGCCATGAGCCATAAAGGGAATGGTTGTTTTTCCCCAATATTTGTTGGATGGCTTTTTAACATAGGGTTTAGCCGCACCTACAATATCAATCCCCGAAGAGGTATCTAATCTTAAATCATGCAAATGCTGATAAAACTTTTGAGGCTGATTGTGATAATACTCATCGGCCATTTTCGCAAACGCAACATTGGATGATATGGCAAATGCTTCTTTCACAGTTATTTTTCCGGTTCCCAAATGCGAATCGGTAATTCTTAATCCATAAAATTTCTTTTGACCTCCTTCACAGTCCACAATGCTTCCCGTATCTACATAATGGTCTTTCAATAAAGAAATTAAAGTAGCTATTTTAAAAACAGATCCAGGCTCTGTGCGCATTCCGAATCCATAATTATAATCTTCCCAATAGCTTCCATCTGGTCTTCTGCCCAGGTTGGCGATCGCTTTTATTTTACCTGTCTTCACTTCCATAACTATGCAACTGCCATGAATAGACGCATTTTGTGTCATCATTTTCAATAAAGCGTTTTCAGCTACATCCTGTATATAGGTGTCAATAGTAGTAGTGATATCCTTCCCATTTTCCGGCTCTATTTCCGCACCATCCACCGGTATATAAGACCCTGCGATATAACGCATCAACCTTTGTCCGGTCTGACCTTTTAGCACGCTATCATAAGATCTCTCGAGTCCCACATTTTTGCTGGTATCGCCTCTTGAAAGCCCTATGGTACGATTGGCAAGCAATACGTAAGGATTAACTCTGTTATCTCTTACATCTATAATAAAACCACTCTTATTTCTCCCGCCTCTTACAAGAGGAAACGTCCGTAAATCCTGGTAGTCACTAAAAGAAACTTTTCTTTTCAAAAGGTAATAACGTGTCTTCTTTTTATACTGCGACAATAACTCCTTTTTGTAAGACACAGCACTCGCATCCTTAAATAATCCAGCGAGCGAAATACTTAGAGAATCCAGGTTTTTATAAAAGCTTTTGCCTCCCTTCTCACGAATACCATCTGCACCAAAATCAACGTGGATATCAAAAACCGGGATAGAAGTGCTCAACATGTTTCCATCTTCACTAAAGATGCTTCCCCGCTCCGCGTTGATATCCATGTATCTCAGATGTTGTTTGTTACTCATGCTTCTCCAATAATTTCCCTGGAATTTCTGGATATATATGGCACGTCCCAATACTACCCCACCCAACACAATCATAATGAGGAAGCAAAGATGAACACGCCATAATATGTCTTTTTTTATATCCACTTATCGGTTATGAGTTATTAGTCATGAGTTATCGGTTATGAGTATCTGCTCCTGCTAAATACTTTTATTCATTATTTGTTGCTTCACTGTATTTGCTTATCTCTTTTTACTTTTTACTAATTACTTATCAATTTTCAACTTTCAATTCTCAACTGTCAATTCTCAACTGTCAATTCTTCTGCAACGTATCAACAATCCTCAAAGGCGGAGCCATTAAAGGTTTTAAGCCCAGGGGTTCTACTGCTTTTGCCAGTTCACTCTCTTTGCTTCTGAATATCACATCCTGTTTCACAGTTTTAAACTCATACTCCATCTCTTTAAGATGCTTTGAAGTTGAATTTATTTTTCTCATCGTGTTATCCGCATAATGGCCATTGGCTATATATACAATGGCAATAGCAGAAATAAAAAAATAAAACGGAATGTTCTTTACCAGCCATTTATTATACTGCAAAATCCTCCGCTTTCTTTTGGGAGGTTTACTTATTTTCTTTTCTTCCTCTGTATTTCTTTCGGTTGTCATATTTTTGATAACCTTTTATTTAGTGAAAACTATTTGTTTGAAATCTTAACTTTTTCAGCAATCCTCAACTTTGAGCTTCTTGACCTTGGGTTGTTTTTCAATTCTTCCTTTGTCGGAACTATTGGTTTCTTTGTAACAATCTTTAATTCACTTTGCATCGAATTACCAAAGACATCCTTTTCCTTTTCTTCAAAAGTTCCATCCCGGAAGAAATTTTTTACGATCCTATCTTCTAAAGAATGGAAAGTGATTACGGCTATTCTTCCTCCTTCTTCCAATACATCAACAGACTGCGTCAACATTTCCTTAAGCACATTCAATTCATCATTCACTTCGATTCTTAATGCCTGGAAAACCTGTGCAAAATATTTTTCAGGATTTCCTTTTACGATCGGGTAAATAGCATTTTTAAATTCATTAATGGTACCAAGCGATTGCGTTCTTCTTATTTCAACAATATTTTTTGCCAACGTCTTTGAATTAGTCACCTCGCCATATTTTTCAAAAATTTTGTGTAGTGCTTCTTCAGGATAATTTTTTAATACATCCGCTGCGGTTTTAGAATCTCCCTGGTTCATTCGCATATCCAAAGCCGCTTCGAATCTTGTGGAAAATCCTCTTTCGGCCTCATTTATCTGGTGACTTGAAATGCCCAGGTCCGCGAGAATGCCATTAACTTTTGAAATTTTATGAAAGCGGAGGAAGCGTTGAAGATGCCGGAAATTGTGAGGTACAAAAATTACACGCTCATCTTCAGGAACATTTTTTCTGGCATCTTCATCCTGGTCAAAAACAATCAACTTACCTGAACCATCTAATTTTTCGAGAATTTTGCTGCTATGGCCCCCGCCTCCAAAAGTGCAATCGACATAGATTCCAGATGGAATTATCTGTAGCCCGTCTATCACTTCCTGCAATAATACCGGGACATGATATATGTCCTTCTGCTTCATTACTGTTTGGATGTTTTGTCACCCGCCATCACCTCTTTTGCCAAATCACTGAATGCTTCCGGTGAAAAAGTTTCAAAGAACTGTTGATATTTTATTTTGTCCCAAATCTCTATTTTGTCAATTGCCGAAACCAATACAATATCTTTTTCAAGCCCCGCATATTCCATCAGGTTTTTTGGCAATAAAAGACGTCCCGCACTATCCGGGCTTACCTGTGTAGCTCCGTTCAAAAAATACCTTTTAAATTGCCTTACCTTTGGTTCAAAATCATTCAATTTGCCCAGTTCAGAAAATACAGGTTCCCAGCTAGCAGATGTGTATAAACTGAGGCATTTTTCAAAACCCCGGTTTATAACAAAAAGATTCTCTCCCTCTTCAGGCAATTGTTTTTTAAACCCTGCCGGAAGAAGAAAGCGCCCTTTCGCGTCTAATGTAGCTTCGTATTCACCTATAAAGCCTGCCATTATGAGTTAAATTAATACTTAAAATTCGATAATCCCCACAAATTAACACTTTTTCCCACTTTTCCAACAAATTTTGGGGAAACTTTTTTATCCACGCCGGCTAAACCAACTGGCAAAAGGGGTTGACTTGCAAAAAGCACCTATAAGAGTGTGGAAATGTTGTGAATGAAGCGTGAATTAGTGTGGATAAAAAATCAGGAGAATAACAGATTCCCAAAGAAAATGGCAGGAAAAAAAGAGAAATTCGAAAGAAAAAAATCACAAAAAGCATGGTAATTATCGCCTTAGTGAAGGGATATTTTCGGCGAAATGATCCTTAAATTAAAGGAATATTTTGTCCAATAAAATCTTGAATAAAATGTAATTTAGAAAGTAATCAGGCCAATGCTTTATTGCTTTTCAAGACCAAAAAGTCGAGCGTGAAACAACTACCTTTTCCCGGACTGCTCTCAGCTTTTATTTTACCGCGATGAGCATCTACGATAGATTTGACATAACTAAGCCCAAGCCCAAATCCTTTTACGTTGTGAATGTTACCCGTGTGGGCACGATAAAATTTTTCAAAAACCCGGTTCAATGTTTCCTTATTCATTCCTATACCGGTGTCTTCTATTCTGATGCGCAGGTGACCATTAAAATTTGAAGTACTTATTTTAATTTTAAGATTATCATCGGAATATTTAACCGCGTTATCTAAAAGATTATTGATGATATTGGTGAAATGTACCTCATCCGCCATGAGGATATCGTTGGTTGCATTAAAATGCTTTTCAAGATGCCCGCTCTTTGCTTTCAGTGGTAACTGAATATTATTGATAGCGGCGTTTATTAAATCGTGTGCATGCAGTGGAGCGACATTTAATTGAATTTCCTGTTTATCAAGCAAAGCTGCCTGCAGTATGGTTTCCACCTGCTTGTTCATTCTTTTATTTTCCTCTTTGATGATGCCCGAAAAATAATCCATCTTCGATTTATCTTTAATTACCTTTTCATTTTTTAAAGCATCTACCGCGAGGGAAATCGTTGCCAGTGGAGTTTTAAATTCATGAGTCATGTTATTGATAAAATCTGATTTTATTTCACTTAGTTTTTTCTGATTCAGTAATGCCCTTATCGTAATGATAAAAGCGGCGAAAATAATACAGGTAAAAATTACGGCTCCAATAAGCATCCATGACATTTGTTTCCAGATGACACTCCTGACGTGGGGAACCACTATCCACAAAAGTTCCTGGGGAGCGATTCCCTCGGAAAGGCTTCCGCCCGGCGGGTCGAGTGGATAAACAGTAGAGAAATTATTGGAAGAGTCTTTATAAGCGTTGTAAAAATTCCTCGACTGAAGATCATCACCAATCATTGATGTGGTAGCAATGGCAAATTCAAAATCAATATTTTTAATATTGTTTTTTTCAAATTGTTTATTGATGATGCTCCTGATCTCGTGCCTTGAAAAATTATGAGCGATAGTAGTTGGAAATACGTTTAGAGGAAACAAGAGATCCGCATTTTTTCGCCTGTCAAACGGTGATAATTTTTCTCTTTCATTGATTAAATCTTTCGCGGCATCTACACTTACCATCGTTATCGTTTCTTCAAACTGCTGCTCTTTATCCTGGAGCGCCTGCTTTATCCAAACGTATTGAAAAAAAATAATCCCCATCAAGGAAATAAAAACAAGAACAATAATGAGGGAGAAAATTTTTTTCATGCAGGCAAATTTAAACTTCGCAGCCACTAAATCATTATCAAAGCGCGGCTACTACGGTTTTTTAACTATCTCTTATCGTTTATTTTATGAATATTGAAGATCATTTTCAGAATTTGAGCAAATAAATATAAATTAGATTTATGATTTCACCAGCTAAAGGAACATTATTGATCGCCAACCCGTTTTTAAAAGATCCTAATTTCAGCAGGACAGTTATTTTTATATGCGAAAATGCCGTGGAAGGCACCTTCGGTTTTGTGTTAAATAAACAATTTCCTCAACGCCTGGGCGACATTATCCCAGACTTGAAAGGCGTTAATTTCCCGGTATATACCGGTGGTCCGGTGCAGGGCGATTCTTTGCATTTTCTGCACCAATATCCTGACCTGGTCAGCGGCGGCGAAGAAGTTTTTGATGGAGTGTTTTGGGGCGGCAATTTTGAAAGCTTAATAATTCATCTGAAAAATGAAGATATCAGTGAAGATAAAATCAGGTTTTTTATTGGCTATAGCGGCTGGGCTGAGGGGCAGCTTAGCCTGGAAATGAAAGAAGGAAGTTGGCTAACGGCAGAGGCCACCCGAAAATTGATATTTGGAACGCCCGCTGAAGAAACGTGGAAAGAATCTTTGAACCACCTCGGTGGCGAATATAAACTGCTGGCTAATTATCCTACGGATCCGCAATTAAATTAGTTCGTAATTCTTAGTTTGTAGTCATTAGTTGAATATTGAACATTAAATTTCCATTGACCATTCAACAACGAAATAAAATCTTACACAAAGAAAACAGGAAACACTGGTTTTTGTTTGTTTACTGAAAAAGTCTCATCACAGCCTAAAAAGCTTCTTCCTGGAAAGTGTAAAAAGAATAATTCGTGCCAATTCGATAAATTCGTGTCTAAAAAAATTATTGCTCTATAAAATATTCTTACTTCCGGCAAGGATTGCCGTACATTTTTATTGCCGCAAAATTATCATCAATAAAAAAGTAATGCTACGTGAGCAAGGTCCATTGCTGATTGCGGCCAATCATCCTAATTCTTTTTTAGATGCCATTATCCTGGATTCAATTTTCAAAATGCCCATTTGTTCCCTCGCGCGTGGCGACGCGTTTGCAGGAAAAATAGTTTCAAAAATCCTGGCATCACTCAATATGCTCCCTGTGTATCGCGTCAGTGAAGGTGTAGAAAACCTGGAGCACAATTACACCACTTTTGATGCTTGCGAAAAGCTATTTCAGCAAAATAAAATCGTTCTTATTTTCAGTGAGGGAAAATGCCTCAATGAATGGCATTTGCGCCCTCTAAAAAAAGGAACCGCACGCCTGGCTTTCAACGCATGGGAAAATAATATTCCCCTAAAAGTATTACCTATAGGAATCAATTATAGTTCTTTTCGATTTTATGGAAAAAATGTGGTCCTTAATTTTGGAAATTTAATTTATCAAAAAGATATACAGGGAGATCTTACACTGGGAAACACCATCAAAGAATTTAATGAAAAGCTGAACACTCAATTAAAAGATCTTGTTTTTGAAATTGATAAAAATGATAACCAAAAATTAAAAAAACATTTTTATGTAAAACAATCTTTACTAAAAAGAATTGTTTTGTTGATTCCGGCAATCATCGGATTTATTATCAATGCTCCTTTGTATTTCACTATCCATCAAACTATAAAAAATAGAGCTAATGATCATTACGATTCTATCATGGTAGGATTGTTATTCTTTCTATATCCTTTATATACCTTAGTAATCACTTTGGTTATTTTTTTTATTACAAAAAACGGCTATTCATTCCTGTTATTGGGTTTGCTGCCATTTACAGTTTGGAGTTATTTGCAGGTGAAGAGACAGATAAGACCTCATCCCAACCCCTGCCCGACTTCGTCAATCAGGCAGGCTTCTCCTTCGGAGAAGGACACGCTCTAAAGTTTTTGGCGTATCGAACTTCTTCCCGGTTTTCGGGAAATTTGAAGATTACTTTAAAGCAAAATCTCTTTTAAAAAATTAAAGTAATTAGTTTTAATTCGTGTAATCAAATAATAAGCAATATATTATGCCAGAATTGCTATTCAAAGAAGAATCTTTTAAAATTATTGGACTATGTATGGAAATTCATAAAACCCTTATGGAAACGCATTGTTTCTTAAACAATTCCCTGTCTGCATGACGCAGTCAGGCAGGGAGTAATTAGTTTAAATCCGTGTAATCAAAAAAATGACAATTAAGCAATCACAGGAAAAAGTGGACCAATGGATAAAAACCGTTGGAGTGCGATACTTCAATGAACTCACCAATCTCGGAATACTAATGGAAGAAGTAGGCGAGTTATCCAGGTTAATGGTGCGCATTTATGGAGAGCAATCCTTTAAAAAGCCTCTCTTAGAAAGCAATACAGAAGCCCTTTCTGATGAAATGGCAGATGTTCTTTGGGTGTTAATTTCCCTTGCAAACCAAACCGGTGTGAATCTTACAGACGCACTTGAAAAAAATTTTGAAAAGAAAACCCGCAGGGACAATGAGCGCCATAAAGCAAATAAAAAATTGAAGTAATCTTTTTGCTTCAGCTTCAATTATTTCATTTACATCTTCACAAAACTTGCTTCTTTAATAGTGGCATCTTTAGCGTCAAATGACTGAAATATTTTTACATTTTCTGTATTCTTTAAATATAAGTTCTCAAGACCCGGCCTAACGGGTGTATTTACAAATTGAAAAGATGCATTTTTTACGCTGTCTAATACAAATGAAGGCCGCTCGTCATTTGACATCAACCCAAGATGGATATTATCAAAGGTGATACCATTCACATGGCGGACAAAAAATCCATACGAAGGCGTTACTCCAAAACGCTCAGGTTCAGGATATCCTTTTTCTAATCCGGGCACTTCAATCGATGCCTGCGCTTTAGTGCCACCACCTTTAAAATAAATGTTGATATTGTGCAGCGATACATCTTCAATATCGTTGCCGTTTATTCCGCTGATAATTGCGGCTGTTTTACCATCGACGTTGTATGCAACGATATTGCTTATTATTATTCTCTTTAAAGTACCAACCGGTGTTCCCACCGGGCCACGCATCCTTGCCCCGAGCCGCAGGAAAATTGGCGGATTTACAATGTCACGCATGGTAATGTTATTGATCGTAACATCTTCAAGTTGGGCGCCATCTACAGTTTCCAGTGCAAGGCCACTGCAGTACACAAATACGCAATTGGAAATAGTAATATTTTTAAATCCACCGTTCGATTCTGTTCCCATTTTTATACGGCCGGTAGGACGTCTTGAGTCGTTATGTTTGTAGCTGCCATCCAAAAAGCTTCCTTCCTCAAAGCCACTTACCTGGCAATTGGTAATCGTTACATTTTCGGTAGCCCTTGCGAAACCAAGACTATAGCTGCTCTTCAGGCATATCCCGTCATCATTTGGCGAATTGATGCTGCAATTGGAAACTCTCACATTTTGGCAGCAATCTATGTCCATTCCATCGCGGTTGGTATCCATTTTTACATTATCTATCGTCAGATTGTCAACGCCCGTAGCCAGTATCCCAAACCATCCTGCGTGCAACATCGAAATATCACGTATGATTACATTTCTGCACAGGTAAAGGCTGATAGATTTGTTGGGTCGTTTATCGTCTTCACCTTTATTGCTCCTTTCCAATCCTTTTCCCCAAATCATTCCTGATCCGATGATAGCAATATCATGAAGATTCTCGCCCCAAATCAGGCTGTTGTGCCAGTGACGGTGACCAAAATCCTCAAACATATTATCGATCTTATTTTCCGGAAGATCATACTCATCAGCATTTTCACCAGGAGCCGCAATAATTGTGGCGCCTGCATCCAGGTATAATGTGATATTGCTTTTCAAACGGATAGAGCCACTCAGGTAATTCCCCGCAGGAAAATAAACCGTACCTCCGCCCGCCGTTGCCGCGGCGTCAATGGCGCTATTGATAGATTTTGTATCCATATCAGCACCATTACCCTTAGCGCCAAAATTTTTTACATTATAAATAGCGGGACTTGTTCGCGGACTTTGTGCATTTATAGAAAATTGGGAAGTGCACAATGCAAAAAAGACCATTAGTATCTTATTCATTTATTTGTGAATTATTAGTAAGGTGAAAAAATATTTTTTAAAAGTAATCATTATACTGTCCGCTGGATAAATTTGTGTAACAAATTTAATTCGTGTTAATTAGAGTAACCTGTC
>JBDTGD010000135.1:0-2481 GCA_039937595.1 Ginsengibacter sp.
TAGCGCCATAAACATTGTACTCCGGCGTTGAAACCTGCATTTCATACCAGATAGAAGGAAGGTTTAGTCCAAGGTGAGGATCGTTACATAAAATCGGGTAACCGCTTTTTGTTTTACTTCCATTAACCGCCCAGTTATTACTTCCGTTATCAGGATCTGGTTTTTGTTCGTCAAAATTGGTGGAATCTCTTTCATCGTAATAAAGTGAATCCGCGGTGGCGGGAATTTTCACTTTTATTGCCGGCGGGTCAAACACCGTTCCTTTGGGAACAATAGGATCCAAAGAATCCATAACGATAGGATAAATTTTATCAAAATCAGATGACGAGAAAAGAGATTTCGCATTTGTCATTTCAAAATCCCTTTCATAACCGGCTAATTCGAGCGCCATATATTTTAAAAAAAGCGCCGATTTTAAATTTGTCCATTTTTCTGGTTGGTAACCTAATAATTTATACTCCACAGGAAGAGAACTTTGATCCAGGCTTTCGATATAAGCATTCACGCCCGCCGTATAATTATCACATTCTGCAAGTGTTACCGGATCTTTCTCAATTTCTTTTAAAGAATTTTCCGCAGCGTAAACCATTCCCAATCTTCTTTGATTGCGATCATAATCCAAAGCCATCGCTCCTACCACTTCGCTCAAACGACCTGCAGCCGCGCGGGTTTGAAACTCCATCTGCCATAAGCGGAATTTTGCATGCAAATATCCCTGTACGAAATAAGCGTCATTCTCATTTTCAGCAAAAACATGCGGTACCAGTCGTTCATCAAAATAAACATTTACTTTTCCTTTCACCTGTGGAAAAGAAAGATGGGCAGAATAATCTTCGTTCACCGGTTCGGCGTTTTGCCACAAGCCTTGTTGCGGGCTTAGCAATCTCCCCAAAGGCGCTTTAAGCAACAATGTAGAATTAAAAGTTACAATCAACATAACCGTAATGAGCCCATACATGGCAAAGACAAATAGTTTCATTCGCTGATTTTAAAGATGTAAAATAAGAAAAAGAACAGAAGAAATAAAAAGGAGGATTTTTGTTGCACTTTTGTTGCCACGGATTACACGGATTTGCACGGATTTTTTTCAATAAATTATGACGACTAATGCCGGGTTATTTTTTGAAGACAATTTACAGTAAACAAAAGAATAAGTGGAATTTTGTTGCTGTTTTGTTGCCACGGATTTCACGGATTATCACCGATGGGAAGCATGTCTGACGGCATCTTACAGGCCGGGATTTTTTTCATGAATTACGTCAAGTAATCCCAATTATGTTTTGCAGACAATTGGCATTCTTGTTTTGTTACCTTGGCAGTTTCTTTCTGAAACCGACTGATAATAATCTGTGTAAAATCCCTAATCCGTGTAATCCGTGGCAAAAGGCATTTTCTACAAACTCCTGCTTCCTAAAAAACATTATACACTTTATCCCCCAAATACTTTTCAAATATTTCAATAGATTTAGTGTCCGTCAAAACATTAAGATGGTTGAAATGGTGGAGATCAGTACCTACAAAATCGGCAAGATTATTTTCAAGAATATACTTTGCCGCTTTAGCTACCGTTTTTCCGTAATAACCCGTGAGAGAAAGAAGATTTACCTGGAGTAAAAAACCAAGCTCTTTAAGCCGGTTATAGGCTTCGTAATTTCTATGATAATACGGGTAACGCTCAGGATGAGCCATCAGGGCATGGTAATTATTAATATTGATCTCGAAAGAGATATCCTCCAATTTGGAAGGAGGCGTAGCATACGAAAGTTCCGTGAGAATATAATTTTTAGTCAGCATCATTAACGGTTCTTCTTTGCGAAGCAGTTCCATAAAATGATCATCCAGCATGTATTCTGCCGCAGCGCTTACTTCCACATCCAGTCCCTGTTGATAAACCGCCTTTTTTAATTTGGAAAGTGCCGCATTAATAGTTTGCGGTGTATTACGATACATATCGCCGATAATATGGGGCGTGCAGATAAATTTATTGATACCTGCATCTGACAGGGACTGCAATAATTGAAGGGAAGTTTCTATATCCGGTGAGCCGTCATCAATGCCGGGTAAAATGTGGGAATGTATGTCCTGCGAGAGCCATGAGAATCCGGGGTAAGCGGGAATTATTTTTTTTGCAGAGAAAATATTCATCCGACAAATCTAAGTATTTATCATTCGGCAGAGAAATAGGTAACAGGAAGCCTGAAAAAGTTTTCCTCTTTATTTATAATTGAATATTGTTTAGCGCGTGAGCTATTGTATTGGGGGATTTTTTGGAGGGGCTTTAAAATTGATACTATAAAAGAAAAAGGGATCCTGTTTTTTTTCATAGCAAGGTAATCGCGCCTGTTGGCCCTAAACCTGCTTTTAAACGTGACATTGCTCAATCCTCCGCTACGCATTTTCACCAGCATGGCATCCAGGTATTGCGAGCTTATTTTATTCAGGTATAAATAACGGGCCATGAATTCATAATCAGCAGCGGTA
>JBDTGD010000136.1:0-3354 GCA_039937595.1 Ginsengibacter sp.
ATAATTTTATTAATAAATACAGTAGTTTCATTGGAGGAAGTATTTCCCCGGGGATGGAAATGCGGTTCAAGGCATTAAATTATTATACTGCTAAACTTCCGTTGATACACGGCAACAAATCGGTTTCCGATTGGAATTTTCCATTGATGGGCTATGATACTAAAACCAATATTTTGAGTGGTGTTCTTTTGGGAATGGCCGCCGAAATAGATGGTATCATCAACGCTTACAAAGAAAAATTTGATAATATTAACGTGCTTTTAACCGGAGGCGATACCGTCAATTTTATTAGTCATCTCAAAAATAAAATTATTGCCGAACCTGATTTGATTCTAAAAGGGCTTTATGCGATTAGTCAATACAATACCGGCGTCAAAAAATAAATTCATCAATATTGGCATGATTCTACCTCTTTATTTTAAAAAATGTAGACAGAAGGGAAAGTAAATTGGGAAATAATTTCAGCAGAAGTTTTTATAAAAGAGTGCTGGCTTCCATAAGCAGATGGCATCGATGTTTACAAAACCGTTAATTTGCCGGGTTCAATCTCGTACTTTCGTGTAATAATTTTGTAATGAACCAATTTAAATTTTCAGTTTCATTTTATATTAGAGTTGCCTGCGGTATTTTAAGTTGTTTTACTATTGCATCATGCGAAAATTCTTTAGAGGATATCAATAAAGTTACCTCCAGAACACCCGGAATAGAGGTGGGCAAAGGAATTACTATCATATACACAGTTGGCGCGCAAACGAAATCAGAAATTACAGCGCCTTTAATGCTGCACCATCAGGATGCCAGTAAGCCTTATTACGAATTTACCAACACCATTCATGCTGATTTTTTTGATGACAGTTTGCATATCCAAAGCACTATGGACGCGCATTATGCCAAATACATGGAAACTGAGAGCAAGATTTTTCTAAAAGATAGCGTAGTAGTAATGAACAATAAAGGAGACACTTTATATTGCGATGAACTTTATTGGGACCGCGACCGGAAGGGGCAAGAATTCCATACGGATAAACCCGTAAGGATAAGAACACCCAGTCAAATACTTGACGGCGACGGTATGGATGCGCCGCAGGATTTTAGCAACTGGCATTTAATAAATGGCAGGGGAATTTTAAGAGTACATTCGTCAGAGTTCCCGTAAGCCAATAATGCTTCATTGAGCGACTATCCATTTGCTTGATAGGTTGATTGGTATAATAGTTGATCTACCATCATTCGTGATATTTACTAAAGTCGTAAATTCTTCTTCTTATCTTTCACTAAAGTAAAATTAAATATATTGTTATGGAATACAGGCGTTTGGGCAAATCAGGATTACAGCTTAGCGTATTAGGTTTTGGAAGCTGGGTAAGTTTTCAAAAACAAATAGACGATAAAATTGCGGGGCAGTTAATGGGAATCGCATATGATAACGGCATTAATTTTTTTGACAATTCCGAAGCGTACGCCGGTGGCGAAAGCGAGAAAATGATGGGACGTGTTTTAAAAATGAAAAAATGGGATAGAAGTTCTTTTACTGTGTCTTCCAAAGTGTTTTTTGGACTTGGTGGAAAAGACAACAAACCCAATCAAAAAGGACTGAGCCGCAAACATGTGGTAGAAGCTTGTAACGATGCATTAAAGCGATTGCAGGTAGATTATCTGGATTTATTTTTTTGTCACCGTGCAGATAAAAACACACCAATTGAAGAAACTGTTTGGGCGATGAACACTTTGATTCAGCAAGGAAAAGTATTGTATTGGGGCACCAGTGAATGGAGTGGGGTAGAAATAATGGAAGCACATCGCGTGGCGAAAGAATATAAACTCATCGGCCCCACCATGGAGCAACCACAATACAATTTATTCGAAAGAGATAAAGTTGAAAAAGAATTTTTGCCTATTTATGATTTTGTTGGATTAGGAACTACCATATGGAGCCCGCTTGCCTCAGGCTTGCTGACCGGTAAATATAATGATGGAGTTCCCAAAGGTTCGCGCCTGGCATTGGAAGGATTTGGCTGGCTGAAGGATCGCCTTATGGTAGATGATAAAATAAAAAAAGCAAAAAAACTAAGTGAGTTCGCTGCCAAACTGGGAGTTAGTACAGCTGCACTTTCCATAGCATGGTGCATTAAAAATCCGCATGTAACTACCGCCATATTGGGCGCAACAAAAAAACAACAGTTATTGGATAATTTAAAAGCCCTGGATGTAGTTGAAAAACTGACACCTGATGTTTTGGAAAAAATAGAAAAGATAATGCAAACGAAACCGGTATTGCCGGAGTATTAATGCAATGAACAAATAACAATGAACAAATAACAATGAACAAATAACAATGAACAAATAACAAAGTGAAGAAGGTGATCAGTAAACAAATAAAAAACTTGATTTCCTAATCAGTAAACCTAATTAATCAATAAACAAACAATTTCATAATCATAAAAACATAAAAAAGATGAGTAAATATGCAAACGCCGAATGGCAAGGAACCGCGAAAGAAGGCAAAGGAATTATTTCTACCGAAACCGGCACGCTGAATAAAGCGCCTTTTACATTTGCTTCAAGATTTGGAGATGCAAAAGATGGCACTAACCCTGAAGAATTAATAGCTGCTGCACATGCCGGATGTTTTTCAATGAAGTTTAGTTTGGTTTTGAATGAAGCAGGATTTACTCCTGATAAAATTGAAACTAAATGCGATATCACTTTTGGCGCTGGCGCCATTTCAAAATCACATCTTACTGTGAAGGCAAAAGTCCCGGGCATCACTCAGGAAAAATTTGATGCATGCGCAAAAGACGCTAAAGAAAATTGTCCGATTTCAAAATCATTAAGTTCGAATATTGAAATCACGATGGATGCAACTTTGAGTTGATAGCAAACAAAGTTATCAGTTACAAGTAATCGGTAATGAGGATGCTAACTAATAACTCATTACCGATTACTCTTTGCTAATCACCGATCCCTCATCACTTTTCTCTCTATAAAATATGGGTGAAGTAGAATTACAGTCTGAAAATAATTTATTGGTCATTCATGCAACCATATATTTTTATGGAGATGCAGCCAATGAGTTTTTAAGCCGGCAAATAGCCAAAAATATTGCCGACCATTGGAACGAACCTCGGGGAAAAGTAGTAGTCAAAAGAGATCTTTATAATGTAGTTTTTGATATGCAGGGGATTTATCTGCCTTCGGTAAAACCAGAAGCGATTTATGAAAATACCAATCCCCGCAACAATTATTTTAGAATAGAAGAATATGCGCGTGAAAATATTTCTTTTGTTGATGGATTAGGCTCCAACACGGGATATTTTAAACTGGAAAATTTATTGAATAATTCCACTACCGCAA
>JBDTGD010000137.1:0-3033 GCA_039937595.1 Ginsengibacter sp.
GCTTTTTCCATGGCGATACCAAATGATAATCCCGGGCCTACGCCTACTATTGTTGGCTTGTCAAAATGCAATGGATTTTTTGCCGGAACCCATGTATTTTCTTTAGTCAGCATAAAAACATTCGGATCACCTTCTTCTTTAAATTTCTCAGTAACAACACCTCTTCCAGACATATTTGACTGGCCTATTAACAGGTAAAGGTCGAATGAAGAATCAACCGTGTTTGTTTGTGAAGGCCCGTTGTTTATTTGTGACATAGCAAAAGACGAAATTAATATGAACGCGCAAAAAAGTGTCGCATTTCTATAATAACTTTTCAAATTTTTATTTAGCCGATTCATATAAAATTACTTTTAGTTGATTCCAAATTAAATTGAGACAGTAAAACAACAATTAATCAGAATTCTTATTTGTCATGATCAAACGCCACTTCCCTGCGCAGTCGTCAACGAGCTTTACAGTAAAACGGCTTTTTTGTATGATTTCTATTTCATTCAATTTTTAGTTGGTTAAATAGTGAGGCGGAAGACAAGACAGGTTAAAAGAAACCGGAAGGTCGGTAAAAATGTTTTACCAATTCAATATTTTCACTGCACTTAAAACAGGTTTGTCTTTAACGCACTAGGAGAGATCTGAATCCCATCGCTATTAACAACTTTTATAACAAAAGTCTTTTTATCAGTTACGCAGAATCCCGAAGACCAAATAAGATGGCTCTTTCCACGTTTCTGGCGTTCTATCAAAAATCAAGTCGTGGCCGAGAGAAGTATGTTCCAATTAATATTATTAGTAGAGAATTCCTGGGCACAGGAAGACTTGACGTTCAACTGGCAAGAGAGCAGTACTAAAAATATCTCTTGATAAAATAATTTCACTTTAAAATTACATTTTTAGAGACGAAATTATAAGAACCCGATTCAACTTCTAGCACGACAAAATCCCCGTCTATTTTTAAAAGTTTTATTTCCTTCACTTTTTTTAAAGTAACTCCTGATTCATTTATATCGTTCATGTTAGCGGCTGGAAGGTAAATGACAGCTTTAGAATTCACGGGAATTTCTACATGCAATGAGAAATTTTCATTTTCATATTTCCAACTACTAACAATTTTCCCATACACACATTTGTAGGAGCCTGTTGCAGAAATTAAACCTGTTGATACATCAGGTTTTGGTGCTATGATAAACTTTTTAAAACCAGGTTCCAATGGTTGAATTCCTAACACAGATTCAAACAGCCATGTACCAATAGATCCACCGCAGGATGGCATTTGAGCCCCGTCTCCGGACCACGTCTCCATAAGTGTTCCGTCTTTTATCAATGTATTCCATGACGGATAATCTTTCTGATTTACTATTCTGTTGGACAATTTTGATTCATGATATTTTGCGAGCTGCTCAAGAAGGAAAGGAGTCGCCACAAACCCTGTTCCTATATGATCATTCCGTGCATGAATGGCATCAAGCAGGCGCTGATACACTTTATTTTTATTCTCTTCAGCAACCAAACCAACCGCTAATGGGAGCACCTGTGCTGTTTGATTATTTGTGCTGTCGCCGTACCATCCGGTTTCAGGGTGAAAATATTTATTATTGAACCTGGTTCTTATATCATTAGCGAGTTCCTCATATTTAGCAGCATCTTGGTTTTTGTTTAAAAGCAAAGCAGTTTTTTTGAGGATTGTTGCATAATAAAAATAAGCAGGCATAGTAGTTTGCGGGGCAGAAACTGCAAACTGTGTTTTGGTGTAGGGATTAAGCCAATCGCCTGCTCCATTCCAGATAAGCATTCTTTCTTTTGCAGCATTTGTATCCAACTCATCTTCGAAATAAGGATAGTTATCCCAGTTTTTGCCTTCACCTGTTGATGCCATTTTTCCTAAAAAGTTTACATACTTTTTCATTGGTTCAAACGCCTTTTCCAAAATTCGTTTATCTCCGTAAAACTGATAAAGGTTCCATGGCAGAAAAACCAATGCCCCACTCCACCACGGCGAGTTCCAGTCATAAACCTGTCGGTTCACCATCGGAACCACAGAACCTAAATATCCCTGGCTATCCTGGTTGTCAGCCATGTCTTGCCACCACTTTTCATATAATCCGTTCACACTGGAGAAGAAAGCTGCCGTAGTAAACATATTCTGTGCATCCTGCGTCCAGCCTTGTTTTTCGCGGCTTGGATCTGCCGGAAAATCATACAAATAATTTTGCTGAGTTTGCGTAACCACTTTAAATAGCTGATTCAAATAAGGATTGGAACATTCAAAAGATCCCGCTTTTGCAACATTTGCATTCACCTGTAAAATACTAATATCTTCTTTTAATAAAGGCGATGAGAGGCCTTCAATCTCCAGCGACGTAGTGCCCGTAAAAATTACAAAATGAGGTTGCAATATAGTTGGGCCGTCAGACGCCAGCTTAAAAGTGAGCGACTGAGTTTTTACGTTGCCGTCAATTGACGAGACAACAATCGTTTGGCCTGCCTTTCCATCCAGTTTTATTTGTGGCCAGCCGTCAATATTTTCCTTGAATTTTACAAGGCTATCCTGTATTTCATAAGGCTTGAGTAGTCCAATGATTTCGATAGCAGGCGCAACTGAGGAGGAAAGTTTTCCGGGTGGTGGATTGATGATTTTCGCGTAACTCCAGGATGAATCTTTGTAGCCATTATTATTCCAACCAGTCTTAGCCTGGATTCGATCTTCTTCATAATTACCCCACAGGTCATTCATTACGATTTCGCTTTTCGCCCATTTCCACGATTCATCTGTTTGTATGGTTTGTTGAGTGCCGTCAGTAAATGTTATTGTTGCCTGCAGCATTAATGCCGGTGGTCCGTTGCCGGAATTTCTTTCTCCAAAACCCCTATTCGGTGGGTTGAAATAGCCATTCCCCAACATAGCACCCAGAATATTTTCCCCATTTTTAACCAGTGTAGTAATATCCTTTGTCACATACATTATACGTTTATAATAATCAGAAAATGGAGGGCCAAGTAATTCGTCTCCCACTTTTTTACCATTAATAAATACAT
>JBDTGD010000138.1:0-5849 GCA_039937595.1 Ginsengibacter sp.
TTCATGCTGATAAATTTAAAATGCGAATATAGATATATATTTATTGATAAACAATAAATATTTTATTTTAATAGATAAAGTGTATAAAATTAACTGCTTTCCGAACGTTGAGGCACCCACCACTTTCCGGTTGCTTAAAACACCAAATAGTGAGGTTGATATGAAAGGACTTATACACTCCTTCCGGAAATTAAATTTGGACTATCAGGGAATGACTGAACTATGATTTAAAGTATTAATTGTAGACCAGCATTATAACTTTTCTTCCTTATAGAAAAGAAGTTCATAAAGACTGTAACCATATAGGGGATATTTTATTTTTCTAAAGGGAGTTTTAATAAATTATACATTTACTCAGAAGTTTATCAACTCGGTAGACTGCGTTAAAAGACAGAATTCTAAACACCTTAATTTAGAAACCAGTTGAACATTTAAAAACAATTTCGTTTTTAATAATAAAGAAATATTTACCATGAAAGGATTAATGATGGATTACCCGTTAACGACCAATACCATTCTTGAATATGGCAACAGCGTTTTTCATTATAAAAAAATAATAACCTACCTGCCAAATGGATCAAGGCATGAATATACTTTTGGCGACATGTACAAACGCTGTAAGAAGCTGGCTAATGCATTGACAATTAAATTAGGAATCATCGAAGGAGATATGGTCGGAACCTTTGCATGGAATCATGGTCCGCATGTAGAACTATATTACGGAATATCAGGTATGGGCGCTATTTGCCATACAATCAACATTAGACTATCAAGCCAGCAAACTGAATACATTATCAACAACTCAGAGGATAAAGTCATTTTTGTGGATGCTACACTGGCACCGCTTTTAGAAAAAATTGCACCACTGCTTGCGACGGTAGAACATTATATAATTATAAATGCACCGAAAGATTTCACAACGACTTTACCCAATATAATTCATTATGAAGATATGCTGGCGGAACAACAAGATGATTTTGAATGGCCAATATTAGATGAAAATCAGGCATGCGGTATGTGCTATACCAGCGGAACCACAGGGCTGCCAAAAGGAGTTTTGTATTCTCATCGTTCTACATTTTTGCACGCAGCCAACATTCTTTCACCCAATGCGGCCAATTGCGGCAGTAGCGACACCTACCTTTTGATAGTACCACAATTTCATGTAATGGCATGGGGCGCTCCTTACATGTGTGTCCTGGCCGGCGCAAATATGGTGTTGCCATCTTGCAATCTGCAACCTGATGCCATCATTAAAATTCTTAAAGAAGAAAAAGTGACTTTAGCCAATGGCGTACCATCAATATGGCTGGGAGTTTATGAAGCTTTGAAAAAGAATACACCAAAAGAGAAATTATCGCTTGCAGAATTTGCGGTGGGGGGGTCGGCAGTACCTGCAAGCCTCATTGAGAGTTTTGAGAAAGATTTTGGTATAAGAGTCCTTCACGCATGGGGAATGACAGAAACTTCACCCCTTGGTACCGCTTGCCGGCTTCAGCCAAAACATGAACATTTAACGGACAAGGAAAAACTTAAAATCCGTGCCAAGCAAGGCATTGCTTTTCCCGGAGTAGAGTTGCGCATTGTAACTGAAGACGGTTCCATAGCGCCCTGGGATGGAAAAACGATGGGAGAGATACAAATAAAAGGCGCGTGGGTGGTGAGTTCTTATTTTAAAACAAACAACACTGAAAATTTTACCGAAGACGGTTGGTTTCAGACCGGTGATGTTGGTACGATGGATGAAGATGGCTATATGGAAATTACCGATAGAACAAAAGATCTGATAAAAAGTGGTGGTGAGTGGATATCAAGCGTAGCGCTGGAATCTGCATTGATGGCTCATCCAAAAATAAAAGAGGCAGCCGTCATCGCAATTCCGGACCCAAAATGGTCAGAAAGGCCACTGGCAACAATTGTATTAGCAAATGCAGATGATAAACCTACCAATGAAGAACTCATTGAATTCTTATCGCGGGATTTCGCAAAATACCAGGTGCCCACGAACTATGTTTATATAAATGAAGTACCAAAAACCAGCGTTGGCAAATTTGATAAAAAAGAGATCAGAAGGTTATTTGCAGAAGGCAAACTGGGTTGAGTGCGGTGTGCCTCATTTAAGAATGATATTGAGAAAAGCTCTGGTTTTATTTTTATTCCAGACGATACTGGCTTAAACCTATAAGGTTTTTAAAACCTTATAGGTTTATCGGCTGATTCATCCCAAAGTAATCTTTGGCTTCCATCCTCCCTGGTATTTTCTGCCCCAAAGCGCTTGTGCTTCTTTATCGTTTAATATTTTTCCTCCATTTGCAGCATCACAATGCAACGCTCTGCCAACCCTTTGCGAGATATTTCCCAAATGGCAAAGCAACACACTTTTATGCCCTTCGGTAATTGGAGAATTGAGCGGTTTCCCATCGCGTACTGCGTTGATAAAATTTTCAAAGTGATAGGCATCTAATTGCACACCGGGTCCCATGCATTCGCTTGCTTACTGGTTAATTAGTTTATTAATTTGTTGGTTTGTTCGTTTGTTGGTTTATTAGTTTGTTTGCTCGATAACTGTGAATGCGTTATTTAAAGCATTTAATTTTATCATTACTGCTGTGCCATTTCCAATCCTTTTGTAGTAGTATAATATTTAGCGATCATACACGGCACTTCCCAATCCGGTAACTTCCCGTCTTTTAAATATTGCAGGTATCTCTTCATCACATCTGCAAAATGAGATTCATGGCCTTTATGATATTCGTCGGGTATTATTACTTTCCATCCCGTTTTGGCTCCTGCCTGTCCAGTAGGAAGGCTTTCGATACTGACGCCCGGCATATCTTTATCAATATCTTTAATTGCATTATTGAGCGCTTTCGATAAGTCAGCAGTATCTTTCGGATTTATTGGCCAAACATATAGCGTGGCTTTCCAGTTTTCTTCAGCACCTTGTTTTATTTCAAGACTTGCCTTAGTTCCTTTCAACAAGGAATAATAAGTATCGCCTGCTCCTTTGGGTGCATCATAAGTCCACTTTGCGGTTATTCTTGAATAAATTCCTTTGATCGTATAATCAATAGAGCCATTACCATGCGTTAATAAAATGGAATCATCCTTTACATATTTCTTCAAAAAATCCGGATAGTGATCTTCATTCGTGATGATGGAAAACTGGGAGAGATTAATTGGTGTCGGCCAAATTTTTGACGACTCAATTGAAATATCTTTTGTGTAGTCAAGCGACACTTCAGGGAAACAAATCCATTGTACCAGGTCCACCAGGTGTACCCCTACATCTGCGATTGCGTCGCCCTGCTGCAAAGGATCAAAAAACCAATCCGGCCGTATCAATGGCTTGCCGGAAACTTGTTTAAAATACCGGTGAACGCTTTCCATTATTACAGCAGGCGAATCTTTGGTACCTTTTTCTAATTGGCCAAAAACAGAAGGAAGATTAGTTAATTTCTTTTGAAGCATGGAAGCTGCAACTGAACGTTCCGTCATAATATCGTATAACAGTACACTTTTTTGTTTAGCATCTGCGAACGCCTGTTTTAAGGTATCGAATCCAGCAACGTTTATAGCCATTGGTTTATCCGCGAGAACATTCAAACTATCATCAACCGATCTTTTAATGTATTCAGTTTTCAGTTGGTTGTTACCTGCAAGGACTACTACATTTCCTTTTCTTTCCTCAAGCATTTTTTGCAGGTAATCATTGCCGGTATATACCTTTTCTACCCAATGCGTCGGGTCTTCCACACGGCCATTATATTGTTTTATATAATTTAACTGTTCGGTTAATCCGAGGCCCTCAGGAGCATAAACATGGACAACGGAATCAATGCCGGGATACATGCTTTTTTGTACCAACGCTGCATGAAAATGCGCAGGAGCGAGCGTTATTAACCTCACTTCATTCGAAGAATTTTTAGAAGCATTCTTGTTTTCTCCCGGTTGGCATCCTGCTATAAGAGTCGCCATTAATATAAATGTTGTGGATTGTATAATTCGCATTGCGCTACTTCTTTTCAATTTTATTAAATAACCGTTTTTAAATCATATCCCAGGTTCAACTGGTAAGGCCAGCGCTCTGCACGATGCAGCATGGCATTGGCTTCTGTATCATTGTTAAATCGTTCTTTAACCGGATCCCAATACAATTTCCTTCTTAATTTCATCGCAATAGCGCTCAGCAGGCAAACAGAGCAGGCACGATGACCCACTTCGATTGGCGCTATTGTAGGTGCTCCGCTGATGATACATTCCAACCAGTTGAGATGATGTTCTTTGCTTTCATAAAGATGAATTTCATTCGGACTAATTACCGAGTCAAGAATTTTAGGATCGCTGGCCGACAATGCTTTTGAATTTTGATTTTTTGATGCCGGATCACTTGCTGTAATAGAATAGTTTCCGCGACCTACAAATATCCAACCCTTTGAGCCTACAAATTTTACTCCGTTATCATAGCTATCGCTGGCCAATACTTTTACACCATTTGCAAAAACACTCTCTGTCTTAAATGGCCCATGCACATCCCATAAAGCATCTTTGGGTGGCCATGTTACTTCCTGGCAGGACACTTCGATAGGCCCGGTATGCTCAGTACCCATGCCCCAATTGGCAATATCAAAATGATGTGCTCCCCAGCCGGTAATCATTCCGGCGCCATATTGCTCGCACCTAAGCCAGCCCGGTCGTGAAAAACTGCCATCCTGCGGATGAACACGATGCTCTGTATAAATAGAATAAGGGGTACTGCCAGACCACTTTTCATAATTCAAATTTTTAGGTACCGGCATTTCTTTTTCAGGGTAAGATGTTTTAGGATCATCAGATGGCAAACCCACATAAATTGTTTGAATGTCTCCTATTCTTCCATTTCTAACCAGTTCGCAGGCTTTGTGAAATTGAGGCCATGGAGAAAGTGACCTCTGCTGCGAACCGATTTGAAATGTAATACCGGATTTATAAACTTCATCACTTAGTATTCGTCCGCCACCAATAGTGAGTGAAGCTGGTTTTTCCATGTAAATATGTTTTCCCGCCCTTGCGGCATGAATAGCTGCTAAAGCATGCCAGTGGTCAGGTGTGCAGACAAGAACTGCATCAATATCTTTATTAGCCAACAATTCCTGGTAATCATCATAAGTTTTTGTTCCATTATAAGACGTCCCGGTTTTTTTAGCATAAATTACGTCAACATATTCTTTTCCTTGCTTTACGCGGTTAGTATCCAGATCGCATACTGCCATGATATTGGCCAGATCCCATTGCGCGGTGCCGGGAATATCCCATTCGTGAGCAATACGACCAGTGCCAATAACACCAATATTAATCTTGTTGGAAGGGGCATTTTTACCAAGAACACTTGACGGCACAATAGTAGGGAAGCCTTTGCTACTACCGGGGAGGTGGGACAAAGCAATTGCCCCCGCAGCTCCTTTTACGGACGCTGATAAAAATTTTCTTCTGTTGAATTCATTTCCTGTTTTTTTTGTGTCCATATTTATTGACTATTTAAATGGTATAAAATCTTTTTTTCACTTTCCCACTAAGAAACGAAGTTCACAAAGGTTTTCTTAGTGTTCTTAGTGCCTTTGAGGTATACACTAATAAGGCAATGGATCATCCGGGCTTTGTGCATGAGCCTTAGCATAATCCAATGGCTTATTTTTTACCATCCACCCAAGAAAACGGAGGTATCCATGCTCTATCTGAAAAGAGACTGATGTCTTTTTATTTCCTATTACCTGCTGTAAAACTAGAGAAGAATCTGCCACAGAAGTTAAAGCGTCAAGATCGATATATACGGGTGTTTCAATACTATTATCTACATGTTGAAGTGTAAG